>JAGWVP010000037.1 GCA_018970825.1 bacterium
CGGCGTGACCGCGAAGGCCCCCGGCGGGCCGACGGGCTCGAAGCCGAGGGCGAGCAGCGTCGGCACCTCGCTGTGTCCGACGACCAGGAGGCCGCCCGGGGCGAGGAGCGTGCGCAGGGCGGCGACCACGCGGCGGCGTGCCGGCCTTCCCATGTAGACGAGCGCGTTGCGGCAGAAGACCGCGTCGAAGGGGCCCGAGGTCGCGAGCTCGCCCGCGTCGAGCAGGTTCATGCGCCGGAACTCGACCGAGGTCCGCGCTTCCGGCGGCGCCTCGACGAGGTCCTCGCCGTCGTCTCCGGTGCGCGGCCGGAACCGCCGGGCCGGGCCCACCTCCTCGTTGCCGCGGAACGCCCTTCGCGGGTAGAGACCGCGCCGTGCGACGGCGAGAGCCCGGGGCTCGATGTCGCAGGCGAGCACGCCGAAGTCGCCTGGGGCGAGTCCGGCGTGGAGCAGCGTCGCCGCGATCGACCAGGCCTCCTCGCCGGTCGCGCAGGGGAAGCAGAGCACCCGCAGCGGAAGGCTTCGCGCGCGCGCGCGCCGCGCGGCGAGGGACTCGAGGAGCTCGAAGGGCAGCCGGTCGCGGAACAGCCAGGTCTCGTGCACGAGCAGGTGGGAAAGAAACGCCTCGGCTTCCGCCGGGTCGCGTCGCAGGCGCTCGACCAGTCCGGTCTCGTCGGTGTCGAGCGCCGCGCATCGCTCCGCGACCGCCGCGTCGAGGGTCCCCGCGCCGAGCGTGGAGGCCTCGAGCCCGGCCGCCTCCGCGACGAATGCTTCCGCCGGTCGGCTCACGCCGGCTCTCCCGCCGCGGCGGCATCGAGCAGGGCCTCGATCTCCGGGGGAAGCAGTCCCGACGGCCGGACGAGTTGCAGCGACTCGCCGCCCTCCGCGGCGATGCCGCCGAGCCAGCGCGCGCCGGGAGAGTCGATCGGCGGCGTCGCGAGACGGGACGGATCGATCTCGACCGTGTCGACGACCCGCTCCGCGCGAAGCCCGACCGGGCCCCGCGGCCGGCGCAGGACGAGGATGCGGGTGCCGAGAGCCTCGCGCGACGGCTCGCCGCCGGCGAGCACGCCGAGATCGAGCACCGGCACGAGCCGGCCGTGGAAGCGAAGCAGGCCCGCGACGGGGGCCGGGGCGGCGGGCACCGGCCGGAGCGCGACCGACGGCACGACCGTCTCGACGTCGCGCGCGTCGAACCCCCAGAGCGAATCCCCGACCCGGCAGCAGACGACCAGCACGCCCCCCTCAGCCGGTGCGGAAGCGCGACATCTCGGTCTCGATCCCGCTCACGGCGCCGCGCAGCCGGGTCGCCGCCTCGCCCAGGTCGCGCACCGCGTCGGCCGACCGCCGGGCGACTTCGGTCAGCTGGACCATCGCCTCGTCGATCTGTCTCGCCCCCGCGGCCTGCGCCTGCATGCCCTCGTTCACCGCGGCGAAGCGCGGGATGAGCGACTGCACGCCCGAGAAGATCTCGGCGAAGCGCTCCCCGGTCGCGGCCGCCTCGGCGACGCGGCGGCGGACCTCCTCGGCGAAGCGGTCCATCTCCATCACGCCGCTCGCGACCGAGCCCTGCATCTCGCGGACGATGCGCTCGATGTCGAGCGACGCGACCGCGGTCTGGTCGGCGAGCCTTCGGATCTCGCGCGCCACGACCGCGAATCCCCGGCCGGCCTCGCCCGCCTTCTCCGCCTCGATCGCGGCGTTCAGCGAGAGCAGGTTCGTCTGGTCTGCGACCTTGGTGATCGTGGTGACGACCGAACCGATGTTCGAGGCGCGCTCGCTGATCGCGGCGAGCTTGGCGGAGACGCCGCCGGTGGACTCGGCGAGCCGCACCATGGCGCCCTCGAGGTCGCCGAGGCTCGAGCGGCCGGTGTCCGCGAGCCGCGCGGTCTGGTCGCTCGCCTCCTGCACGTCGGAGATCGTGCCGACGAGATCCTGCGCCGTGGCGGAGATCTCGCGCACCGCGGCCGCGATCTGGCTGGTCGACGCGCCGACGTCGGCGACGGTCGCTTCCTGCGTCCGCGCCGCGGCAGCGACTCCCGTCGCGGTCGACACGAGGTCGACGCTCGACTGCTGCATCCGGCCGACGAGCTGGCGCAGCGATCCGAGCATCGACCGCACCGCGAGCAGCAGGTCTCCCGTCTCGTCCGAGCCCGTGGCACCGATGTCGACGGTCAGGTCGCCGGCCGCGACGCGGTCCGCCGCGTGGGCGGCCGCGGCGACGCGGTGGACGACCCTCTGCACCGTGCGCAGCGCGAGGCCGAGTGCGAGCAGCACGCCGGGGATCGCGATCCACAGGACGCGGTTGCGCGCCGCGACCAGCGGGGCGAGGACCTCCATCTCGTCGACCTGCATGAGCAGGCGCCACTCGCCGGTCTCGATCAGGCGCCCCACGTAGTAGCGCTCCGGGCCGCCCTTGCGCCCCGGTGCGAGCGAGAAGAAGGAGCCGTCATCGTCGCGGAAGAGCCCCTCGAGCTCGGTCGCGATCGGCGTCTCCTCGATGCGGTGGGTGACGAGGCCGGGCTCCGCGGTCGAGGCGATCACGCGACCGCGCCGCGAGACCAGCACGAACTCCGCGCTCTTGTAGGGGCGCTTCGCGGCGAGGTCCGCCGAGATCCGGCTCACGCTGCGGTCGAGGCCGGCGACGCCGACGAAGCGCTCGCCGACCTCGATCGGCCAGGTCGTCTCGACGATCAGTTCGCCCTCGTAGTCGTAGGGCTCGGTGATCATGTAGCGCTCGGGGTCCTTGTCGCGTCCCCAGTTCACGTCCCACAGCCGGCTCACGCCGCCGGGGAGCGCGATGCCGGTGATCTCGGACAGGCGCGCGTAGCGATTCTTCACGCCGCGGTACCAGAGGCCGTCGTCCATGCCGGTGAGCGGCTTCACGGCGAGCTCCGCCGCGTCGCGCCGCGCGCGGAACCAGTAGGGAAGGAAGCGACCCTCCGCGTCGAGCGATCCCGCGGGCAGTCCGGCGTTCGCCGGGTCGCGGTCGTGGCCGTCGGCGTCCTTTTCGTATCCGAAGTACGCGCCGTAGGCACCGGGCACGGCTGCCAGCATCCTGCGCGCGAAGTCGGCCGACACGGCGCGCTGGCCGAAGAGTCCGGAGGCCTGCGCCGTCGCCATCGTGCGCACCATCGCGACGATCGTCGCGTTCTCCCGCTCGATCGCGGACGCGGCCTCGGCGACCCGGTCGCGGAGCTCGGCCTCGGTCTGCAGGCGGACGCTCGCCTCGAAGGTCCGCAGCAGGTACCAGAGCAGCCCGGCGAGGAGTGCGACGAGCGGCAGCACGCTCAGCAGCACGAGTTTCGCGCGCAGGCCGACCCTGCGCGCAGTCGGCCCCGCGGCCGGCTGCGCCGGGATCCCGGGGGACGGCATCGCCGTCTCCCGCTCCCGGGGAAGATCAGGCACCGAGCGCGTCCTCCACCCGGGCGTGCGTCGGGATGATGCTGCCGAACCCGCTGATCTCGAAGATCTCGCGCACCGCGGGCGAGAGAGCCGCGACCGAGAAGGGCTGGCCGCCGCCCTTCGCGCGCTTGGCCGCGAGCAGGAGGCTGCGCAGGCCGGCGCTGCTCACGTACTCGACGCCCTTCATGTCGATCACGACGCGGCCCTGGCCGGCCGCAGCGAGGGCGTCGGTCACCGTCTTCTCGAACTCGGCCGTCGAGGTGCCGTCGAGACGACCCGTCGCCCGAAGGACCGTCGCGCCGCGCACCTGTTCCGCATCGATCTTCATCATCGTTCCTCGCTCCCCGGGCCTCGGCCCGCAGGGGGGGAGTCGAGCCGCTTCTCGAGCCGGACCCGGTTTCGACTCCCCGTCCATTCATAATCGACCGAATCCATCGTTTTCTTGACCATGTGGATGCCGAGCCCCCCGACGCGCCGCTCCTCGAGCGGGGAGTCGAGGTCCGGGGGCGGGGCGTCCCGCAGGGGGTCGAAGCGCCGTCCCCGGTCCAGCATCTCCGCGACGAGGCTCCCCCGGTCGAGCCGGAGGCTCACCTCGATCGGGTCGGAGGAGCCCCCGTGGGTGATCGCGTTGGTCACGAGTTCGTCCAGCGCGAGATTCACCTGCAGCAGGGGCGCCGGGGGAACCCCGTTCGCTTCCCCGAAAGCCTCGAGAAACTCGGCCAACGTCCCCAGCGAGGAGAGGTCGGGCGGCAACTCGACCCGGCGGGAGTCGGCCGGTCCCATCCGGCCGACCTCAGCGGGGACGCTGGCCCGTGAAGGCGAGCCGGGTCTTTCCGTCCTCGCCCGCGAGGAGGAGCCGTGCCCCGTCGACCTTCCACCGGGTGGCCGCGCCGAGCGCGTCGAGGAAGCCGCTCTCGAGCTTCATCTCGTCCTCCTCGCAAGCCATCCGGGTGGATGCGATCGGTCCGAGTTTCCAGGTCCCCGCCTGCGCCGCGACGACTTCCGCGCCCCATCGGTTGCAGCCCGAGAACCCGGAGACGCGGGAGCCCTCGACCGAGAGGCTCGGCCTGCGGTCGCCCGTCGGCACCGGCTTGCCGTCGAGCTCGACGAGCGTCCATTCCGAACCCGCGATCGGGGCGAGCGCCGAGGCCCCGGCGACCGTGGCCGGGGCCGCCGGAGCGGCGGGCACAGGGGTGGGACTCGCGGTCGCGCGGGCGGCGCAGGCCTGCAGGAGGAGCATCGAGGCGAGCCCGAGGGTCGCGATCGTGTCGGCGTGCCGGTTCGTCATGCGCGACCGCTATCACCCGCCGCGGGCCGTCGCCAAGGCGACCGCCGTTCGCCGTCGTACCACGACAGGTCGACGCGATGGGTTCCGAAGAGCCGGTCGGGCAGCGTGGTCGCGGCCCCGAAGTTGGCGCGCGCGTCGGCATGGTGACCGACGTGGACGAGGGGCGTCGTGAGCCAGGAAGTGAGCGCGCTCTCGTGCCAGCCGCGCGGCACCGGCTCGTGGTTCACGTGGGTCGCGACGAGTGCGGTGATCATGAAGGCGGATACCGCGACGATCGTCGCGACGTGCACCGGGTGGAGGGCGACCAGCGCAGGGAAGACGCCGAAGGCGGCGAGGGCCTCCGCCGGGTGGAGGGAGAGGGCCGTCCACGCGTCGGTCGCGGCGGAGAGATGGTGCAGCCGGTGCACCCTGCGGAAGAGCCACCGCGTGTGCATGAGCCGGTGGAGGCCGTAGAGGTAGATCTCGACGACGGAGAGCCACGCCGCGCACTCGAACGCGATCCGCCACGGAGACGTGATGCCGGTCGCGACGCGGAGGCGCCCCGCGAGCACGAGGATCGTCGTCGCGGTCCCGAGGACGAGGATGATCGCGATCGTCGTCCAGGCGAGATGGCGCTCGCGCCGGCGCACCGCCGCGGGCGGCACGAGGTCGACGATCGGACGGCGTGCGGCGAGCGG
The DNA here is from genome assembly GCA_018970825.1 of bacterium. Taxonomy (GTDB): domain Bacteria; phylum Desulfobacterota; class Binatia; order UBA12015; family UBA12015; genus REEB422. Next base: position 5,371 of record JAGWVP010000037.1, read on the forward strand.
GCCTCGCGGGCTCGCCTCGACCGGGCGTGGTTCGGAGGACGTCGGCACACCGACACGCTACCGGCATTCCCGCGAGCGACCAAGGTCGCCTGCCGACGTCGGTGTGGTCGGGGGAGCGAGGCGCGCCCGCGGCCGGGTTGCCTCCCGGGCCTGCGATGAGGTCGGGGTCGCTCGCGCCGTCGGTCGCTTCGAAACGCGAGAGGCCCGCCGGATCCCCGGCGGGCCTCTCGAAGGATCCCCGCGGCACGGCCGGCCGCGGGACGCACGTCTCGGGTCAGGGCGTCGGGGTCGGCGCGACCGGCGGGAAGTCCGACTGCGCCCGCGACTCGAAGTCGTCCATGTAGGCGGTGCCGGTCGCGGACAGACCGAGCCCGCCGAGGAAGCCGAGCTGGACGCCGTCGATGAAGACCGTGTCGTTCGGGACGTTGTTCACGGACTGCGTCGTCCCGTTCACCTTGATGGTGAGGGAGCCGTCGTTCGTGCCCGGCCCGGTCGCCTGCTTCCAGTCGAGCTCGACCGTCGACCAGCCCGGCTTCGGCAGCGGGATCTTCGCCGTCGGGAAATTCGAGGCGTCGCCGTTGCTGCGCGCGATCCCGAAGATCGACCAGCTGTTCGGAGCCGTGAACTGGAGGCGCAGTTCGAAGGGCCGCAGGGAGGGGTCGCCCGCGACCCGACCCGTCATCATGCGCAGAACACGGGTCGACGGAACCGTGAGCGTGTTCAGGTTCAGGAAGAATCGCGCCCGGTAGCGAGTTTCGAGAGCGGGCGAGGTGTCCTTCACCCACAGTTTCGCGTCGTTCGACGGCGGCGGCAGGCCCAGCACGTCGAACAGGAGGCCCTTGGTGCCGGTGAACTTCGCCGTCGGGGAGATGTACATGTGGGGAAGGGGGTTCGCCTTCTGCGAGACCTTCGTCCACGGCGGCACCAGCACCCCCGACTCGAAGTCGTCGGCGAAGATGATGTCGAATGGCGTCGGCGTCGCGACGGGCGTCGGCGTCGGCACCGGCGTGGGAGTCGGGGTCGGCGTCGGGACCGGCGTCGGGGTCGGCACCGGCGTGGGCGTCGGCGTCGGCGTCGGCACCGGCGTGGGCGTCGGGGTCGGCGTCGGAACCGGGGTCGGCGTCGGCGTCGGCGTCGGGGCCGCCGGGCAGGCCGGGATCGTCCCGTCGACCGTGACCGTCGCCGCCGGCGCCACGTTGCCGGTGAGGGTGGGGGCGCCGCTGCGCATCCGGATGAAATTCTGGCCCCCGCTCAGGCCGGCGAGCATCTGGCCCGCGATCGTCACCGACTGGCTCGCGGTGATCGTGTTGGTGCCGGCCGAGCGCGAGTCGGCGTTGCCCGCCGGGCTCGACGTGATGTTCACGTTGCAAGCCTCGAGCGTGATCGTGCCGGAAATGCTGGTCTTGAGAACGCCGGAGAGCGTGATCGTGCCGTAGGTCGACCGCACGTCGGCCGCGCCCCCGCCGCCGTTGCCGGTCAGGTTGATCGTGCGGAGCAGCGAGTTGCCCTCGGCGTAGATGTCCATGGTGCCGCCGAACCCGGCGTAGTCGCCGGTGCCCGCGCCGACCGCGTCGATCGAGGTGGCGGAGGCCTGGGAGAAGGTGGTGATCGCGTAGGCCGTGATGTAGCCGCCGCCGCAGGCCGTGCCGCCGTTCAGGGTGACGTTGGCGTTCACCTCGATCCCGGCTCCCGAGTCGAGAGTCAGGTCGCCGCCGTCGCCGCAGGCGAACTCGACGCCCGAGCCTCCGTTGCTCGAAAGCGGTCCCCCGATCGTGATCGGGCCCTGGTCGTTCGTGATGTCGATCGAGCCGCCGTAGCCGTCGGGGTCGCCGCCGTCGGCCGAGATCTTCTTGGAGGTGGTGATGGACCCCGTCGAGGTGAAGATGCTGACGGCACCGCCGCTGCCCGGGCCCGAGCTGTCGAGGGCACCGCCGTTGGCGCTGCCGATCGTGACCCCGGTCGTGGCCGCGATGTCGATCGAGCCGCCGAAGGCGTACGTGCCCGAGGCGCTCGCGGCGAGGTCGCGCTCGATCGAAACGTCGGCGCCGGCCGTGATGTCGACCGAGCCCGCCGAGGCGTCGGTGCCGGTCGCGCTCACGTCGATCAGCCCGTTGACCACCACGCGGCCGCTCGCGCCGATGCTGAGAAATCCGGCGGTGAGTCCGGTCAGGTTGATGCGCGAGATGTTGCTCCCGCTCGACTGCATCGTGAAGTCGCCGGCGGTCGCCGTGATCGTCACCACCGCGTCGTCCCCGTTGCCGAAGATCCGGGAGTTCGGCTCGAAGGTGACGGACTTCGCGATGATGTCGACCGACCTCGTCATGCCGCCGGAGGCGAGCGTCAGGATGGCCCCCGTCTTGAAGACGACGGCGGCGGTCCCGAAGTCGAGCGTACTCGGCAAGGTGACGACCGGGGTCCCGGTGATGTTGCAGGGGTCGCCGGTGCAGAGGTCGGACGCGACGGTGGCATCGGCCCGGCCCGGCAGGGCGAGCATCGCGTAGGCGAGCAGGGCGGCCGCGGATGCCGCGCGGCGAGCCGCGGCTCCGAGCCTCGAGGTCGATCGATTCAAGGGAAACCTCCCGGAGCGACCCGGGGGCGCTCCATCTCTGGTAGGGACGTGATGGAGGCATAGCACCCCGCCCGGTCGCAGGGGAGCGAAATCTCGATCTCGGCCCGGGTTCCGGATCGGCTCGGAAGCGACCGGTCCGGCCGGTGGTCCGGCCGCGGGGGGGCGGGTTGGTCCGGCGGAGGGCTGCTGGTACGACCCGAGGGGCCGGGGATCCGACCGGCCGCGGTCCGTGGATCGGCCCGGACCGGCTTCGAGCCCCCGCCGCACGCCGGGGGAGCCTCCGGAGGAGCCATGACCAAGCGGGACGAGATCTACCTGGTGCCCAAGCCGATCGTCTCGGACTTCTCCTTCGGGCAGGAGACGGCCGCGGTCTTCGACGACATGCTCGACCGCTCGGTGCCCTTCTACGGCGAGATCCAGCGGATGATCACGGAGTTGGTCGGGGACTTCGCCGTCGACGGCACGAACGTCTACGACCTCGGGTGCTCCACCTGTGCGACCTTCCGCAGGCTCTCGGACCTCGACCGGGACGTGACCTTCGTCGGGATCGACGATTCCCAGGCGATGCTCGACCGCAGCCGGGAGATCATGGAGGCCACCGGTTTCCAGCGCCGCTACGAGCTGCTGCGGCGAGACCTCCACGGCGGGCTCGACATCCACAACGCCTCGGTCGTGATCCTCTGCCTCACCCTGCAGTTCGTCCGCCCGCTCCACCGGGAGCGGCTCATGCAGGCGATCTACGAGGGCATGAATCCGCAGGGCTGCCTGATCGTGGTCGAGAAGGTGCTCGCGGGCGAGACGCTCATGAACCGCTTCTTCATCAAGCACTACTACGACATGAAGCGGCGCAACGGGTACTCCGAGATCGAGATCTCCCAGAAGCGCGAGGCGCTCGAAAACGTGCTGATTCCCTACCGCCTCGACGAGAACGTGGCACTCATGCGCGGAGCCGGCTTCCACGAGCCGGAGATCTTCTTCAAGTGGTACAACTTCACGGGCCTGGTGGCGGTGAAGTGACCGCCCCTCGCGAGGGCTCCCTCGAGGGGCTCCACGACCGTCTCGGCCGATTCGTCTTCGGCTGGCGCGACCTGCTCGCGCCGCTGTGCGGCCTCCTGTTGCTCGTCTTCGCGACGCCGCGTCCCTTCCTCGGCGACCCGGGTCTCGACGGCTGGCAGGACGCCCTCGGGCTGCTCGTGTGCGCCGTCGGGCAGGCGCTGCGCTTCGCCGTGATCGGCTTCGCCTACATCAAGCGGGGCGGAACGAACAAGGAGATCGACGCGCCGAAGCTGGTGGTCGAGGGCTTCTACGCACACAGCCGCAACCCGATGTACGTCGGCAATTTCCTGCTGCTCGCGGGCCTCGCGATCCTCTGGAACTCGGCCTTCGTCACCTTTCTCGTGCTGCCTCTCATGCTGCTCGCGATCCACGCGATCGTCCGTGCCGAGGAGCGCTTCCTCGCCGAGCGATTCGGCGCGGAGTACGACGACTACTGCCGCCGCGTGAACCGGTTCCTGCCCTCGCTGCGCGGGCTCGCCGAGACGACCTCCTCGATGCGATTCGAATGGAAGCGGGCACTGCGCAAGGACTACGGCACCTTCTTCGCGTGGACGTCGACGGCGGTCGTGTTCATGATCGTCGAGCGGCTCCACTGGTTCGGGTTCGACGCGAGCCGCCCGTCGATCCAACGGCTCGTCGCGGCCTGGCTGCTCCTCGCCGCCGCCTGGGCCGCGACCCGCTGGGCGAAGAAGTCCGGCCGGCTCGCGACCATCGACGACTGAGGTCGACGGTCGACGGTCGAAGTCCCGTCAGCGGACGATCGTCTTCGTGACGAGGCGCTCGGGCGACTGCTTCGCGAACGGGCCCGCGAACGTCGACACCTGGCAGGACGTGGCGCCGCGCAGCTGGACGACGATCGGGGCGGCGAGCGCGTCGAGGGCCGGCATCGGCACGCGCACGCCCTTCAGCTGGAGTTGCGCCTTCGATCGACCCGAGAGGCCCTCCTGGAGCAGGGCCTTGGTCGCGCCGTCCCACGCTCCGCGCGCGTCCTTGTAGATCCAGCCCTTCGTCTTCTCCTGCCAGGCGGGACCGGCCGGGATGCGGGCGCTCGTCGCGAGGCTGCCGGCGGACCACAGGCAGGCGACCCAGGCCCCCTTCGAACGGGGGGTGCCGAAGTCGGCCTTCGAGGTCGCGTCGCCGCGGCTCCACTTCCAGTCGACGAGGCGGCTCGAGAGCGACATGTCCTTCATGACGAGACTCGACGTGCGGGCCTCCGTGCAGCCGACCGGCGGGCTCGACGGGCAGTCGGCCAGGCAGGCGGCGCTGCAGCCGTCCCCGTCCGCGACGTTGCCGTCGTCGCAGTCCTCGGCGGGGGCGACCACGCCGTTGCCGCAGATCGTGCACGACGCGGTGCAGCCGTCGCCGTCGATCGCGTTCCCGTCGTCGCATTCCTCGCCCGGGTCGACCGTGCCGTTGCCGCACCCGCAGGGGCCGCCCGCGCATTCGCACGCGTCGCCGATCCCGTTCGCGTTGGCGTCGGCCTGCGTCGTGTTCGCGACCAGCGGGCAGCTGTCGACGGCGTCCTGCACCGAGTCCTCGTCCCCGTCGGAGCACGCGCCCACGTCGACGACGTCGGCGGCGCTGCCGCTCGCCGGGTCCTGGTAGGCGTCGCACTCCGACTGGTTCAGTCCCACGGACGAGCCCGTCAGGAAGGCGGCCATGATCCAGGGCGAGCCGGCCGGGTTGTGTCCGAGCCCGACGTTGTGCCCGTACTCGTGCACCCAGATCGTCGCCTCGATCGAGGCGCTCGCCGGGTAGCGGACGACGGCGATGCCGTTGCCGCCGATGTTCCCGCATCCGACGACGTTCACGCCGGGGCCGCCGCAGTAGTTGATCGCGCGCACGACCTTGACGCGCCCGGCGCGGCTGCCGAGGACGGTGCGCATTTCGGCGGCGTCGTCGATCACGTCGAGGCCGTCGCCGACGGCCCCGAAGGAGCCCGCGCTGCCCGAGCGTGCCATCGAGGCGCAGCAGGCGACGTCGCCCGTGAAGTCGGAGCGGCCCGCCGAGAGGCTCGCGCGCGCGAACACCGAGTCGAGCTGCTCGTCGGTCATCGGGTTCGTCACCGCGACGTGGTTGCCGAAGGTGATCGCCGCCTCCTGGGCGCGTGCCGACGAGTCGAGGATCGAGGGGTCGACGGACATGGCCGGCTCGCCGCCGGCGAGGGGATCGGTCGCGTCGCCCGCGGCGTCGGCCCCTCGGTCGAGGAGCGAGAGGGACTGCGCCGCGGCCCGTCCGAGAGCCTCGCCGTCCGCACCTCCCGGGCCCGAGGTCGCGCGGCGTTCGAGGACCGCGCGAGCGGCTGCGTCTCCGCTCAGGGCGAGGCCGCGCATCGCCATCGCGCGGAGGTCCGTCAGCATGGAGGCCTGCGGTGACGCGGCCGCCGCGCCGTGGGCGCCCGCCCCGGTCTCCGCCATGTCGAGCAGGGCCGCGAGTGCCGCGGGGTCGCCCCGGCCTGCGACGTATCCGAGCGCCTGCGGTGCGAGCAGCAGCGCACGATCCTCGACGGGCGAGGCGGCTCCCGCGGGCGGGTCGGCGAGAAACGCGAGGAGAGCCGGTGTCGACTCGGGGCCTCCGAGGTGGGTGAGGAAGGCGACCACGTTGTCCCGACGCGGGAACGCCGGATCGGCGAGCAGCCTGAGCAGCACGGGCACGCCGGAGGACCCGACGGCACTCCTCGCGTCTTCGGCGGTCAGGCCCTCGAACCACGTCCGGAGGCATGCGTCCCGAACGACGCTCTCCTCGGAGATCGCGCGAGCGGGGCGGGCCGCGAACAAGAACGCGACGAGCGAGATCGTCGCCGCGAGGGCCCTCCCGACCTTCTTCTTCCCGGATTCCGGCATGGTTCTCCCGCTCGGGTGTCCCGACGATGAAGGAAGGGCGGATGGTCGTCCAGAGGCGACTTCGGTTCGGCCCTGGGCCGCGCCTGGTTCGTCCGGGTCTTCAGCGCTCGGAGCCACTCCGCCGCGACATCCCGCGCCAGAGCCCGCCCGCTGCCGCACCGAGCCCCCCCGCGATCGCCGCCGGGGCGAGATTCGTCACGAAAGCCCCGATCGCAGTCGCGACCGGGGACTGGCCCGGCACGCGAACGAGGAGCCCGGCGATCACGCTCGCCGCTCCGGCGGCGAGCGCGGCCAGGCCGGCTGCACGCGGCAGGGCCTCGCCCACGGTCCCGGGGGAGCGGATCACGGCGAACAGGGCTCCGAGAAAGGCCCCGAGCCAGACCGCGAGCGACGCGAGCACGACGGCCCCGAGCCCGTCCATCGCACCGGGCCCGAAGGCGTGCGCGGGGCCCGAGGCTACGGCCGTCGCGACGACGCTCGTCGTGCCCGCGAAGACGAGC
>JAGWVP010000665.1 GCA_018970825.1 bacterium
TCGGAGGCGCCGGTCACCAGCGCCCAGGGCCTCTTCATGTCTTCCTCCCCGGCTCCCCGCCCGCACCCTCGGGGTAGCCCGTGATCTGCTGGATCTCCTGGAACAGCGGCAGGAGCCTCGAGTACATGCGGCGGTAGACCCGCTCGTAGAGCTGACGGTAGACGTCGACGTTCTCGCGGATCGGCTCGAACGCCCTCCCGGCCCGCGTCATCGCCGCGGTCGCGGCTCCGAAGTCGCGATGGAGGCCGACCCCGACGGCCGCGTCGATCGCGGCGCCGACGACCGAGGTCTCGTGGGTGTGCGGACGCTCGACGGGCAGGTCGAAGACGTCGGCCGTGACCTGCACGATGCCGTCGCTCTGCGATCCTCCGCCGGCGACCCGCACCTTGCGGATCGGAATCCCCGTCCTGCGCTCGGTCAGCTGCGCCCCCTCGCGCAGCGCGAAGACGAGCCCTTCCACGATCGCGCGGTAGAGGTGTGCCCGGGTGTGGATGTCGCCGAAGCCGATGATCGATCCCTTGGCGTAGGACGCGATGTCGGGGCCCGGGGTCCAGTACGGCTGGAGCACGAGGCCCATCGCGCCGGGCGGCACGCCGCGCAGCAACTCGTCGAAGAGATCCTCGGGGGCGACGTTCTCGCGGTCGGCGCGCAGGCGCTCCTCGAGACCGAACTGCTCCTTGAACCACGACACCATCCAGAGGCCGCGCAGCACCCCGATCTCGGTGTAGAAGTGCCCGGGCACCGCGGACGGGTAGGGCGGCATGAGCCTCTGGACCTCGACGTAGCGGGGACCGTGGGTGTTCACCGTCGCGATCGTGCCGAAGCTGAGGCAGGCGAGGTCCGGCTCGAGGCAGCCGGCGCCGAGGATCTCGCAGGCCTTGTCGTTGGCGGCGGCGACGAGCGGAAGTCCTGCCGGCAGGCCGGTTTCCTCCGCGGCCGAGGCGGAGATCCGCCCGAGGATCTCGCCGGGCGCGACGAGGTCGGGCAGCTTCTCGCGCTCGATCCGGAAGAGGTGGGACTTCACGTCCCAGCGCGAGGCCCAACGCCCGCGCTTCACGTCGATCGGCATCGTGCCGACGACGTTCGCCGACGAGTCCCGGAACTCGCCGGTCAGCCGGTGGGTGAGGTAGCCCGAGAGGCACAGGAACTTGTGGGTGCGCCGCCAGGTCTCCGGCTCGTTCTGCCGGATCCAGTTCGACCGGCAGTAGCGCGTGACGTACTCGATGAAGGACCAGGCGCCCGCGGCGCGCAGGAGCGGAATCGCCGCGGACGGGATCAGGCCCTCGGTGCTCGCCTTGCGCTGGTCGAGCCAGACGATCGCCGGGCGCAGGGGCCGGCCGTCGCCGTCGACGTTGACGTAGGTGCCGCGCTGGGTGCCGAGTGCGGCGGCGACGACCCGGCCCCGCGCGGCACCGGACCGTTCGAGGACCTCGCGGATGCTGCGCGACGCGGCGCCCCACCAGACCTCGGGGCGCTGCTCGGCCCAGCCGGGCCGCTCGGAGAAGTAGGGTTCGATCGGCGTCTTGACGATGCCGGCGATCTCGCCGCGGAGGTCGACGAGGGCCGCGCGGACGGACTGCGTCCCGACGTCGAGGGCGAGCAGGAACTCGTCGCCCGACGCCGCCGCGCGCCCGCCCGAACGCTCCGCTTCGGCCATCGACCCCCCGCTGCCTCAGGCCGGCGGCGCGGCCGGCGCCGTGCCGCCGGCGTCGTCGAGGCCGAGCGTGCCGCCCGGGTTCAGGATGCCGTGGGGGTCGAAGTGGCGCTTGAGCGCGCGCAGCACGTCGACCTGGGTCCGGCCGAGGTGCGCCTCCATCCAGGGCGCGAACATCCGGCCGACGCCGTGGTGGTGGCTGATCGAGCCGCCGCACTCGACGATCCGCTCGACGATCCGCGCCCGGAAGTCGAGGAACTCCTGCTCGTCCCCGGGCCGCAGGATCAGGATGAAAT
>JAGWVP010000666.1 GCA_018970825.1 bacterium
GTCCTTCGTCGAGGCCGTCGCCCAGGCCGAGAGGTCGCCCGACTCGAACCCGTCGGAGAAGATCGCCTCGCCCGGCACCGGGGTCGCCGTCGGGGTCCCGGCAGGGGTGGGAGTCGGCGTGGGAGTCCGGGTCGGTGTTGCCGTCGGCGCCGGCGTGGGCGTGGTCGCCGGGGTCGGAGTCGGGGTGGGCTGCTCGAGCGTCACCGCCACCTGGCAGGTCCCGGCGAGGGTGTTGCCGAAGAAGCTCGAGACGTCGGGGGTGCAGGTGAAATCCCCCGCGACCGGGGACGACTGGCCGGGCACGCAGTCGAAGGTGGCCCGCGCGAACTGTCCGGCCGGGATCGCCGTCGACAGGCTCACGAGTCCCACGTTCAGGACGGAGTCGTTGTCGCCGACGCTGAAGAGCCCGCCGGACACCCCCGACAGGTTGGTCACCCGGGAGAGGACGTCGGAGCCGCCGCCGACGCCGGGGAGCGTCACCTTGGCCTGAGGGTAATCCAGGGCCGTGGTCACTCCCGACACCTTGTCGCCACCTCCCGGTGCGACGTAACTCGTGGTGATCGTGACGAGAGCCTTCGAGCAGACCGCGGCGGCCGGGACCTCGGAGGCTCTCGTGATCGTCGCCAGGGCCCCGACGATGAAGGTCCAGCGGCGCGCGCGCGCGAGGCTTCGAGTCGTGTGACGAGTTCTCATGGTGCCTCCTCCCGGGTGTCCGGGGCGGGTTGCCCTAGTCCCGGATGAACGAAATGAACTTGAACCGACCGTCGACCTCGGCGATGGAACCGGTCTGCAGGTCGCGGGTCTCGCCGTCCGCGTCCCGAAGCTCGATCACGAGCCGCCGGTACGCGACGTGGTTGGCGAATTGCTTCGTCCCCTTGGCGAAGCGGGTGCGGACCAGTTGCAGGTCCCGGCCGCCGAAGTCCCGAACGAGCGCATCTCGGTGGAGGTCGCTGCGCTCGGAGAGATGCTGCCACCAGTAAGGCCCGGCCTTGTCCCGATCGACACGCTGGAGCGGCTCGCCCCGCTCGACGCTGCCGGGAAGGATGACGTCGAGGTAGTCGTCGCGGTCGATCCGCAGCGCCTCGATCGCGGAGGAGTCGCCCCTTCTCAGCGCCGCGAGGAAATCCGCGACCAGTTGGTCGACGGTCGCGGCCCCTCCCGCGAGGGCGACCCGGGGGGGCGCGCCCCGCGCAGGCGACTCGCCCGGGGCCTCCGCACGGGTGTGCGCAGCTTCGACGCCACGCCCGACCCCCGAAGAGAGGGCGGCTGCGACCGCGAGGAGCCAGAGGAAACGCATCGTCTTCGTCATCGGCCGTCGGCCTCCGGGGACGCGGCGGGGCCGCCGGGGGAAACTCCCGGTGGCCCCGCTCGGAACGCCCCTCAGGACTTCCCGACGTTCAGTTCGTCGAGAAGTTCGTCCAGCCGGTCGTCCAGTTGGTCCCGCCCGGCGCGAAGGCGCCCCGGTAGGACGTCGTCTCGAAGAAGCCGTCGAGACTCTTGCAGTCGAGAGCGGACGAGTTCGCGTTGGAGTTCGGGATCGGGCTGGCGGGGAAGGATGCGTTCGAGATCCCCGGATCCACTTCGACGACCGGGCCGACGCCCTGGGCCTTCCACGCGTTGTAGAGATCGCAGGACTGGCAGACCGCGGACGCCGTCGAACTGTGGTTCGCACAGTTCGTCGTGCCGCCCGAGCCGTTGTTCCAGAAGATGCTGTCGCGGAACATCAGGTTGCCCGTGACGGTCGTGGAGTTCGAGCAGGCGACCGTCGCGGTCGCCGCGTCGCGCAGCTGCATGCCGCGGTTGCCCATGCCCGTGACGATCGACTTCCAGAACTGCCCGGACGCGCCGCGGCGCAGGAGCGCGCCGGAAGAATCGACGTTGCAGTTGCCGCCCTGGTCCTTGCAGCCGACCATGGTCACGTTGCAGAAGTTCGGCGCCGAACGCGGCT
>JAGWVP010000667.1 GCA_018970825.1 bacterium
AGCGCGCGGCGTGAGCGACGACCGGTGCGCCCGGGACGAAGCGTCCCGGCGCACCGGCCCTCTCCGGGAACGGCCCGGCGAGACGCGGGCCGCCGCCTCGAGCGCGGGCTCCGCGAGCCGCGTGCCTCCGCCGGGCACGGCCCGTCGCGAGTCGAGCGGCGCGAGCCGGCCGAAGAAGTCGGGCGAGCACTCTCGACTCACGGTCGATCTTCCGCGTCGCGGCCCGGCGCTCCGACCTGGAGCCGCCTCCCGCGGCGGCCCCTCGATCGAAAGGGGCTCCCCGCCGGGGTCGGATTCCTGCTAGGAGGAGCGATGTTCCGCGCCCGGTCGTTCGTCGCCCCGCTCGCGATGCTCGTCGCGCTCGCGTCCTGCGGAAACACCTCGAGCGTGCCCGCGGAACGGGTCGAGGACGACCGGTTCTCCGCGGCGATCTTCGCCGAGCCTCCCGCGGCCTTCGGCCCGCAGACGCGCTGGTGGTGGCCCGGGGCCGCGGTCGAGGACGAGGGGATCCGAGCACAGGTGCGGGACTTCGCGGGGGTCGGCTACGGCGCCTTCGAGATCCAGCCCTTCATGGCGTCGCTGACGGACGCGGACCTCGCGGCCGATCCGCGCGTCCGGGCCGTGGGCACGCCCGACTTCCTCGCCCGCCTGCACACGGCGGCATGCGCGGCGCGCGAGGCCGGGCTCCCCTGGGACCTGACCTTCGGCAGCGGCTGGTCGAGCGGCGCGCCCGGGATCGAGCGGGATTCCGAGCGCCAGCTCGTCGCGTCCGAGACGACGCTCCTCGGACCGGCGCGTGTCGACGTCGCGTTGCCGCGGCCGTCGCCGCCCGGGTGGATCGAGACCACGAACGACGTGCTGCTCGCGATCGACGGCTTCGACGAGGCGGCCCGGCTCGACCGCGTCCTCGCGGCCCCGGTGCTCGACGAGACGCCGGGCGAGCCGGTCACGCTCGGCGAAGTCGTGGACCTGACCCCGCGCGTCGTCGGCACGACCCTTTCCTGGGAAGTTCCGCCCGGGAAGCACCGCGTGATCGCGACCTGGGAGAACCGCACCGAGCACATGCCCGCCGGGGCCGCGTACCCCGGGCGCCTGCAGGACGCGCGCATCCTCGACCATCTCGACCGTCGCGGCCTCGACGCCTTCCTCGCCCGCGAGTTCGCCGCCTGGGTCGACGCGGTGGCCGACTGCCCGCCACGGGCCGTGTTCGTCGACAGCTTCGAACTCGTCGGCGAGCTGCCGTGGACGACGAGCCTGCCCGCACGCTTCCGCGAGGCGACCGGCCTCGACCCGGCGCCGGTCCTGCCCTTCCTCTTCCTCGAGGGCGGCGAGTCCGAGTACGCGAACATTCTCTTCGGGGAGGGCCCGCCGCGCTACCGCGACGCAGCGGGGGCCGGCGTCCGCGCGAGGGAGGACTACGAGGAGGTGCGCTCCTCGATGTTCGTCGACGGATTCGTCGTGCCGCTGCGCGACTGGCTTCACGCGCGCGGCATCGAGCTGCGTCTCCAGGCCCACGGCGGCTGGGGCGACGTGCTCGACGCCTACGCGCTCGCCGACGTCCCCGAGGCCGAGGGACTCTACGGCGCCGGCTCCTACGACTTCCTGCGACTCTCGGCCTCGGCCGCCCGGTTGCAGGGACGGCGCTGGGTGTCCAACGAGACCTTCGTCACGGTCGGCGCCCGGGAACTCACGGAGCTCGAGGCGAGGCTCGTGATCGGGCGTGCGTTCGCGGCCGGCATCAACAGGATCCTGCACCACGGGAACGCCTACGCGTACGCACACGTCGACGGCGAGCGCTGGTATCCCTTCCACCCGGTTCCGGGCAGCGCCTTCCAGGCGGGACCGCTCGACCTCAGCTTCGACCTCCACCCGGGTGCCGAGATCTGGTCGGCGCTGCCCGCGCTGAACCGGTGGACCGCGCGGCTCGCCTACGCGATGAGCCGCGGCA
>JAGWVP010000668.1 GCA_018970825.1 bacterium
CACGGAGCCGCACACCATGAAGAACCTGATGTCCGCGACCGGGCTCGTCGTCGTCCTGGTCCTGTTCCTCGGCTTCAACCTGTTCACGGGCGCCGCGCTGACCAGCGCGCGCCTGGACATGACGGAGAACAAGCTCTACACGCTCTCGCAGGGCACGAAGAACGTGCTGGGCGCGCTGGAGGAGCCGATCACGCTGAAGTTCTACTTCTCCAAGGGCCTCGCGCAGCAGGCCCCGGGGATCGTCTCCTACGCGCAGCGCGTCGAGGAGCTGCTCGGCGAGTACGAAGCCGGGAGCGGCGGCAAGCTCGTGCTCGAGGTCAAGGATCCCGAGCCGTTCTCCGACACGGAGGACGAGGCCGTCGCCTCGGGCCTCAAGGGCGTTCCCGCCACGAGCGCGGGCGACATGCTGTACTTCGGCCTGGTGGGCACGAACTCGACCGACGGCACCGAAATCGTCGAGTTCTTCCAGGACGGCCGCGAGGAGTTCCTCGAGTACGACCTGACGCGCCTCGTGCACAACCTCGCCAAGCCCAAGAAGAAGGTCGTCGGGATCCTGACGGCCCTGCCGTTGGACGGCGATCCGATGGCGCGCTTCACGAACCCGCGCGCCGCCTCGGAACCGTGGTTCATCCTCGAGTACCTGCGCCAGTCGTTCGACGTGCGCATGCTGCCCGCCGGATCCGAGACCTTCGACGCCGACCTCGACGTGCTCGTGGTCGTGCATCCGCAGAACCTGTCCAAGCGCACGCAGTGGGCCGTCGACCAGCACGTGATGAAGGGCGGCAAGGCGCTGGTCTTCGTCGACCCGATGTTCGAGGAGCAGCAGGTCCCCGAGGATCCCTCGAACCCGATGGCGGGCATGATGGCCGACCGCTCCTCCGACCTCGCCGACCTGCTGGGCGCGTGGGGCCTCGAGATGAACAAGGAGGAGGTCGCCGCCGACAAGGACCTGGCGCTCAAGGTCCAGTGGCAGACCGGCCCGATCGAGTACGTGGTGTGGTGGTCGGCGCGCGGCGACAAGGACACGTTGTCCAAGGACGACCTGACGACCGCCGAGATCGACCAGCTCAACTTCGCCACCACCGGCGTCCTGAAGAAGAAGGACGGCGCCACGACGACCATCGCGCCGCTCGTGACGACCACGAAGAGCTCGATGCGCGTGCAAAAGAGCAAGCTGCAGTTCGGACCGAACCCGCCGGAGCTGCTCGAGTCGTTCCAGTCCGAGGACGCCGCGCAGGTCGTGGCCGCCCGCGTCAGCGGCCCGGCGAAGAGCGCCTTCCCCGACGGCCGCCCCAAGAAGGACGACGGCTCCGAGGAGCCGCCCGTCGAATCCACCAAGGAGTCCGGGGGCATCAACGTCGTGGTCGTCGCCGACGTAGACGTGCTGACCGACCGCCTGTGGGTGCGCGTCCAGAACTTCTTCGGCCAGAAGGTGGCCGTGCCGCAGGCCGACAACGCCACCTTCGTGTCGAACACGGTGGACAACCTGGCCGGCAGCACGGACCTGATCAGCCTGCGCTCGCGCGGCCGCTCGATCCGACCCTTCGACGTCGTCGCCGACATGAGGAAGGACGCCGAGGCCAAGTTCCGCGTCCGCCAGAAGGAGCTCGAGGCGAAGCTCAAGGACGCCGAGGCGAAGATCGCCGAGCTGCAGGCCAACAAGGACGCGGGCTCGGCCCTGATCCTGTCGCCCGAGCAGGAGGCCGAGATCGCGCGCTTCCGCGACGAGCGCGTCAAGACCCGCAAGGAGCTGCGCGCCGTCAAGCGCGAGCTCGAGAAGGACATCAAGGGCCTCAAGACGAGCCTCGTGCTGGTCAACGCGGCCCTCGTGCCGCTGCTCGTGGCCATGGCGGGCGTGCTCGCCTGGCGCGTGCGGCAGAAGAAGATGATGCAGGCGCGCGCCGCCGCGCGCCGCGGCTCTTGACCCGGCGGAGCATCGACATGGAC
>JAGWVP010000038.1 GCA_018970825.1 bacterium
AAACTCGCGCACGGCGGCCCGCAGCGCGCCGGTGCCGAACCCGTGCACGATCCGGACCGCGTTGCGGTCCTCGAGCACCGACTGGTCGAGAAAGGCCTCGAGCCGCTCCAGGGCGGGCGCCACGCGCTCGCCGACGAGGTTCAGTTCGGAGAAGGCGACGAGCGGGCGGGGGGCATCTCCCGCCTCGCCGTCGTCGTCCGCTTCGCTGCCCGTCGCGGGTGCGCCCCGCTCGCGGAAGGGATCCGCTGCCGCATGCCGCGCTGCCTTGCGGACGAGTGACGCGACCGAGGGACCGGCTCGACCGCCCGACCCGGTCGCCCGTGCGGCCGCGCCGACCGAGACGAGTCGCAGTTGCGCGAGCGGCACGTCGAAGCGGATCGAGCCGCGAGCGACCGAGGCCCGGGCGCCGTCGATCCGCGCGACCTGGCCGCGGAGTCCCGATCCGAGCACCTCGACCGTGTCGCCGACCGCGAGCGGGCGCGTCGGCCCGCCGGGTGCGACCTCGGCGTCGCGACCGCCTGCGAGTTCGGCCTGCTTCGCGGCGATCGCGTCGCCCTGCGCGCGCCCGCCCTCGGCGAGCCGCCGAGCGGCGCCGCGCGCGTCCTCGCGCGACTTCTCCTTCGCGTCGGCGAGCATGCGTCGCGCCTCGCGCTTCAGATCGTCGGCGAAGCGCTTCGCCTCGCCGAGTTCATCCGACCACTTGCGCTCACGCTTCGCTCGCAACTCCGCGAGGAGCCGGTCGTGCTCGCCACGGGTGCGCCGCAGTTCCTCGCGCTCGGACTCCGTCTCGGCCGCGAGTTCCTCGTAGCGGCGGCGCTCCCGGTCGAGCCTGTCGACCGCGTCCGCGAGGTCCGCGGTCGCCGTCCCGCGCTCGGCGAGAGCCTCGTCGAGCAGCCGGTCGGGAAGCCCGAGCCGCCGCGCCATCGCGAGCCCGAGGCTCGGCCCGACGCTGCCGAGGACGAGCCTGTAGCGGGGCGCGAAGGTCTCGGGGTCGAAGTCGACCGCGGCGACGCGCGCGTGCGGCGCCGAGAGTGCGAACGCCTTCACCCCCTGGAAGTGAGTGGTCGCGAGCACGAGGGCCCCTCGCCCGGAGAGCTCGCGCAGCAGCACCTTCGCGAGCGCCGATCCGTCCTCGGGGTCGGTGCCGGTGCCGGGCTCGTCGAGCAGCACGAGCGAGTCGCGCGTGGCGCCCGCGAGGATCTCGCCCAGGTTGCGGACGTGCCCCGAGAACGTCGAGAGGTCGCCCGCGAGGTTCTGCGGATCGCCGATGTCGGTCCACGCGGCATCGAACACCGGGAGCGTCGCGCCCTCGGAGGCGAGTACCGGGATGCCCGCCTGTGCCATCGCAGCCGCGAGCCCGAGCGTCTTCAGCGCGACGCTCTTGCCGCCGGTGTTGGGGCCGGTGACGACCAGCAGCCGCGTGTCCTCGTCGAGATCGAGGTCGACCGGGACGACCGGGCGACCGGTGAGCGCGAGCAGCGGGTGGCGGGCTCCCCGCAGCACGACGTCGCGCGGGCCGAGTTCGGGGCAGACCGCGTCGTGCCGCCGCGCGAACGAGGCCCGGGCGGCGATCGTGTCCAGGGCGACCAGCGCGGAGAACGCGTCCGCGATCGCGTCGGCGTTGCGCCCGACCTCGGCGGTGATCTCGCCGAGGATCCGCGCGACTTCCTCTTCCTCCTCGCGCTGCGCGATCGTCACCCGGTTGTTCGGTTCGACGGCGAACAGCGGCTCGACGAACAGCGTCTCGCCGGAGGCCGAGCGGTCCTGCACGATGCCCGCGATCGCGTCGGCCGAGCCGGCGCGCACGGGCACGACGAAACGCCCGTTGCGCACGGTCACGTACTGGTCGGCGATCGCCGCCGCCGTGCCCGACTGGCGGAAGAGCCGCGAGAGCCGCTCCTCGATGTCGGCGCGCAAGTGGCGCAACTCCCGCCGGAGCGCGCGCAGCTTCGGACTCGCCTCGTCGCGCAGGTTGCCGTCGTCGTCGATCGCGTCGGCGAGCAGGCGCTCGAGCTCGGGCATCGGGTGGAGGGAGCCCGCGATCGCGAGAAACAGCGGATCGCCCGGCAGTCGTGCACGCAGGAAGGCGCGCATCGCACCCACGGTCCGCAGGACGGCTGCGATCTCCCGCAGTTCCGTTCCGGCGAGCCGGGCGCCCCCGGTGCGGGACTCGGCGACGAGCGGGCGCACGTCGGGAAAGTCGCCGATCGGCGCGGGTTCGTCCTCGGTGACCGCGCGGAAGCGGGCGACGCGCGCGAGCTCGTCCCGGGCGGACCGGACGTCGCTCCGCGGACGAAGCGCGAGGCAGGCCTCGCGGCCGGCCTGCGACGACGCGTGCGACGCGACCGCGGCCAGGAGGCGCGGGAACTCGAGGGTGTCGAGGTCGGAGGGTCGCACGCTTGACCGGGGGCCGCTCAGTCCCGCTTCGCCGGATCCGCCGCGGCCCCGGACCCGGCACCGTCGTCGCCGGCGCGCGTGCCCGGGCCTGCGCCGGGCTGGGGCCGACCGTGACCGTCGCGACCCGCTGCCCGATTCCCCGCAGCGGAGACGCGCTCGGCGTGCTCGCGGTTCGCTCCGTGCGCGTGTTCGGCGTCGCTCCAGGCACCGACCCCGCAGCACTGATCGCCGATCCAGATCTCGCCGCCCTCGAAGAACTCCTTCTTCCAGATCGGCACGACCTCCTTCAGCCGGTCGATCGCGAAGCGGGCGGCCTCGAAGGCGTCCGCGCGGTGTGCCGACGACACGGCGATCGCGACGCTCGCCTCGCCGACCGGCACGACGCCGGTGCGGTGCACGATCGCCACCTTCTGCAGCGGCCAGCGCCGGCGAGCCTCGTCGGCGATCTTCTCCATCTCGCGCTCGGCCATGCCCGGGTAGGCCTCGTACTCGAGTCGCTCGACCTGCCGCCCCTGGTTGTGGTCGCGGGTCGTGCCGACGAAGAGCACGAGCGCGCCCGAGGCCGGGTCGCCGGCGGCGCGCACGAGGTCGTCGACCAAGATGGGCTCGGAGGTGAGTCGGATCATCGTCGTTCGGTCTCCGGGTGGTTCGCGGGTTCTCCGGCGGCACGGTCCTGCCCGCCGCTCACCGGCGGGATGAGCGCGACCTCGTCGCCGTCGGCGAGCGCCCGCCCGGGATCGGTGTAGTCGGAGTTCACGGCGATCGCGAAGCGCCCTGCACCGTCGAGTTCCGGGAACTCCTCGCGCAGGCGATCGAGAAGATCCCCCGCCGTGGCCCCCGCCTCCATCGTCCGCACGACTTCCGGGCACCCGACCCGCTCGCGCAGCGAGGCGAAGAAGAGCACGCGGACCTTCACGACCGCAGCAACCCCGCGAGGTGCCCGAGCTCGGGTGCGACGAGCCTTCGCACGCCGAGGTCGACCGCCGCCGTCGAGCCGGGCAGCGCGAACACCGCGGTCCGGCCGAGCGTCCCCGCGATGGCGCGGCTCAACATCGCGGCCGAGCCGATCTCCACGAAGGAGAGCATGCGGAAGAGCTCCCCGAAACCGTCGATCCTGCGCTCGAGCAGGTCGGCCACGGTCTCGTGGGTCACGTCCCGCGGGGCGAGCCCGGTGCCGCCGGTGAGCACGATCGCATCGATCTCCGGGTTCGCCGCGGCGGCGCGGATCACGGCGGCGATCGCGTGGCGGTCGTCGCGCACGATCTCGCGCTCGCGGATTTCGTGGCCGCCCTCGCGCAGGATCTCGCAGGCGCGGTCGCCCGAGCGGTCGTCGGCGAGCGTGCGGGTGTCGCTCACGGTCACGACGAGGCAGCGGACGCCCGTGCGGTCGGCCGAGTGGTGCTCCCGCGACTGCGACGCATGGCTCGAGACGGGCGGGTTCGTCGGGGCCGACGCTCCCTTCGACGGGGTGTCGGGAGGTCCGTCGCCGTGGCGGCCGCCCCGGTGCCCGCCGCCGTGTCCGTGCCCGTGCGCCATCGCTCGCTCAGGGGATTCCCGCGACCGAACCCGTCGCGTCCCCGGTCGGCACCCGCTCGGCCGCGTCCGCCGGCACGAGGTGGCCGAGTTCACGCGGGTGCAGCATGCCCGCGAGGATCTCCGCCGACTCGACGAGCCGCGGCCCGGGTCGGTTGAAGTAGGCGTTGCCGTCGATCGCGAACACGCGGCCGTCGCGGAACGCGGGCAGCGAGCGCCAGCGCGCGTCGCGCAGGAGGTCCCCGGTCTCGCGGCGCGTCTGCGCGAGCGGGAAGCCGCAGGGCACGAGGCACACGGCCTCGGGCGCGGCTTCGACCAGCGTTTCCAGCGGGATCGCGGCCGAGTGCGCGCCGTCCTCGGCGAGCAGCGGCTCGGCGCCGGCTGCGCGCGCGAGCTCGGGCACCCAGTTGCCGGCGGTCATGACCGGGTCGAGCCACTCGATGCAGGCCGTGCGCCGGTGCGGCAGCGCTTTCGTCCGCTCGGCGAGCGCGGCCAGCCGCGCCCGGAGCCCTGCGGCGACCTCGCGGCCCCGGGATCCCACGCCGGCCGCTTCCGCGAGTCGCTCGACGTCGCGCCACACGTCCTCGAGCTGCGAAGGCCGCAGCGAGAGGATCGCGGTCGAGCCGCGGGATAGACGGCGGACGGCGGCCTCGAGGTCGCGCGGCGAGACCGCGCAGACCTCGCACTGGTCCTGAGTGACGACGAGGTCGGGTGCGAGATCCGCGAGCAAGTCCTCGTCCACTCGGTAGATCGAGAGGCCCGAGGCGAGCCGCTCGCGGACGTCGCGATCGATCTCCCGGCTGCCGAGCGACGGGTCGATCGAGGGCGCGGTCAGCACTGGGAGCCCGCGCACGTCGGCGGGAAAGTCGCACTCGTGGGAGACGCCGACGAGCGCGTCGCGCAGCCCGAGTGCGCAGACCATCTCGGTCGCGCCGGGGAGGAGCGAGACGATGCGCGGAAGGCGGGACATCGCTCGTTTCTCGCTACGCCGCCCCGCGAGATCCGGCAACCCGCGTGGACGTCCTGAGGGATTCCCGCCGCGGGCGCCATCGCGGTCGCCGGTCGCGAGCTGCGGAACGGAAACGCGAAGGGTCGGGCCGTCAGCCCTCCATCTCGAACGTGAGACCCGCGTGCGCCCGCAGACGCTCGACCAGGCGACGACCCATCGCCGAGGCCGGGGTCCACAGCCCGCCGCCGGGCTCTCCGGGGGGAAGGGAGGCGAGGCAGATCGCGGCCTCCCCGATCATCTTCGCCGTCGACCCGTAGCCCGGGTCGCGGTCGCCCTTCACGCGAGCCCGCCAGGACTTCCCGTCCGCGCCCTTGCCGACGAAGAGCAGGTCGAAGTGTCCCCGCTCGCGCACTTCCGGCGTCGGCCCCTCGCCGGGCTTCGGCAGCACGAAGCGCTTCAGCAGCGACCGCGTCGGTGGGAAGACCGCCGCGGCCCCGAACGCCGCCATGCCGCCCGCGACGGCGAGCGCCGCCGGCGCGCCGAGAACCGGGCCGCCCGTCCGCATCGCCTCCTCGTAGGCGAAGTCGGCTCCGTAGGCCTGCCCGAGGAGCGCGTTCGAGCGGTGCACGACCCGCGTGTTGATCGCCGCCATCACGAAGGGTGCGGTCCAGCAGCCGACCTCGCGGTCGTAGGAGATCGGCAGCCCGCCCGGCTGCCGAGGTCCCTTGCGATCTCCCGCCGGGTTCAGCGCGAACGGGTTGCGCAGCGTCTCGCGCACGCGCGGGTCCTCGTTCATCGTCTCGATCATGTGGAGCATGCTCGCGACCGTGCCGCCGCTCACCCCGCCGCTCGCCGAGAGGACCCGCATGCGGATCGAGCGGCACGGAGCACCCGTGCGCGCGCGCACCTCTTCGTTCAGGAAGAACACGCCGAGATCCGAGGGGATCGAGTCGAAGCCGCAGCAGGGCACGATCCGCGCGCCGGTCGACTCGGCGGTCGACTGCCAGGTGTCGATCATGCGCTGGATCCACGGCGTCTCTCCGGTCAGGTCGCAGTAGTCGGTTCCGGTGCGCGCGCAGGCCCCGAGCAGCGTGGATCCGTACTTCGCGTAGGGGCCGACCGTCGTCAGGACCACGCGCGTCCGGTCCGCGAGGGCGAGCACGCCCGCCTCGTCGGACGTGTCGACGACGATCGTCTCGACGCCGGCCGCGGCGGGGCCGAGCCGCTTCGCGAGCGCGTCGAGCTTGGCCCGGCTTCGCCCGGCCATCGCCCACCGCACCTCCCCGCCCCGGTGCTTCGTGGCGAGGTGTTCGGCGATCAGCTCGCCGACGTAGCCCGTGGCTCCGACGAGGACGACGTCGAAGGGCCTCTGGTCGCGCGGGGTCGGGGTCATGGCTTCACTCCTCGTGAGGCGTGCGGGTTCGTGTGCGAGGATGGACGGAAGTCGGGGACCCGTCGAGCCCCTCGGGGCGACGTCGGCGGCTTCTCCGGACGGGCGGCGACCGGCACCTTCCCGCGAGGGTGGCGGCCGCCGCCCCGGCCGGTCGAAACGGGGGGAAGGCGGACATGGGCAAGCTCTCGATGACGCGCACCGAGCGCGAGGCGTTCCTCGCGGGACTCCACGTCGGCGTGATCTCGGTCGCCGAGGTCGGCCGCGGCCCGCTCGCGATCCCGATCTGGTACGCGTACTCGCCCGGCGGCGAGGTCCGGATCGTGACCGGCGCCGACTCCCGCAAGCTCGAGCTCCTGCGCCGCGCCGGTCGCTTCACGCTTTGCGCGCAGGATGAGAACCCGCCCTACCGCTACGTCACGGTCGAGGGTCCCGTCGTCGCGATCGAGCAGGCCTCGGTCGAGGACGACGAGCGACCGCTCGCGCACCGCTACCTCGGGCCCGAGCTCGGCGACGCCTACGTCGCCGCGACCACGGCCGAGCCCGGACCCGGGAACATCCTCGTGCGCATGCTCCCCGAGCGCTGGGCCACGGTCGACTACCGCAAGGAGTGGGGCGGTGGCGGCTGAGCCTTTCTCGCCGCGCGGACGAGGCGGCCCGCTGCGCCGGGCACTCCTCGTCGCGGGCTTCCTCGCGCTGAACCTGTTCGTCCTCGAGCTCGCCACGCGCGCGTGGTTCGCCTGGCGGCTCGGCCCGCGCATCCTCGCCTACGGCACGCGCTGGCATCGCTCCGAGCCGTCGAAGGACGCCTTCCCCGGGTCGGTGCAGAGCCACCACAACGACTTCGGCGCCTTCAAGGCCTACGACCCCGACGCGGCCGGCTACAGCAAGTACTTCCCCGGCGACAAGAAGTGGACCGACAGCCCCGACCGCAAGGAGCGCTGGCCGGTGCGGATCAACGACCAGGGCTTCCGCGGCGCGGACTTCGAGATCGAGAAGAAGCCCGGCACGACGCGCATCCTGACCATGGGCGCCTCGTCGACCTTCGGCTACCACGACCGCGACGACGAGACCTACCCGGTCCTGCTCGAGCGAGAGCTCCAGCGCCGCGCGGGCACGGGCCGCCGGATCGAGGTGATCAACTTCGCGATCCCGCACGCGATGACCGACAACGTGCTGGCGATGTTCCTCGCCGAGGGCGTGCGGCTCCAGCCGGATCTCGTCACCTTTTACGAGGGGGCGAACGACGCCGCGGTGATCGAGCCGCGCCCCGGCACGACTGCCGTCCGCAGCCTGCGCCAGCGCCTTGCCGACGTGTCGCTGCTGGCCGCGCTCTACGACTCGGTGGCACCGGCACCCGATGCGGACGAGCTCGACGTCGCGTGGTGGTGGAGCGACGACCTCGCGAGGCGCCGCAGCGACCACTTCGTCGGCAACCTGAAGCGCCTCGCCGAGGAGTGCGCGAAGCACGGCATCAAGCTGGTGGTCGCGACCCAGCAGTTCCAGTCGACGCTGCTCTCGGCCGAGGAGCTTCGGGGCACGAGCTACGACGCGGAGGTCGAGATCGTGCGTCGCAGGGTGGCCGGGGGCGAAATGGGGCCAGCCTCGCGCTCCGTTCGGGTCGGAGGGAAGCCCGGCGAGGTCACCGACCTAGTCCTCGATCTTCGCAAGGCCGGGCAGGACCCGATGGCCGCGCGTCACCTCGCCGGCTTCGACCCGCCGCGGGCGATGCTGGTGCACGCGCGGCTGATGGACGACCTGCGCGCCTGGGCGGGCTCGCCGGGCTCGGGCGTGACGCTCGTCGACACGATCCACGCGCTCGACCCGCACCGCGACTGGATGGTCAACTGGGTCCACCTCGACGGGCGGGCGAACGCGGTGATCGCGGAAGCGCTCGCGGACGCGATCGCGCCGATGCTGGGGCTCGGGGTGGCGACGCCTCCCGGCTCCCGGACAGGCGTTGTCCCTCTCGTGAGCGATCCTTCGGGACGATGACGACGAACGCACGTCACCGCGGTCGCGCCGCGGTCCGCGCTTCCGGGGGCGGCGCGCGATGAGGTTCCTCCACGCGGCGGATCTCCATCTCGACAGCGGCTTCGACCCCACGGCGGGGGTGCCCCTCGACGAGGCCCGGGCCGCGAGCCGCCTCGCGCTGGCGCACCTGGTCGCGGCTGCACTCCGCGAGCGAGTCGACCTGGTCGTTCTCGGCGGCGACGTCTTCGACCGCAGCCGTGACGACGAAGAGACGGCGAACTTCTGGATCGAGCAACTCGACCGGCTCCACGACGCGCGCGTTCCCGTCGTGATGGTGGCGGGCAACCACGACGCGGAGAGCGAGATCTTCGGGCAAGTCGTCCATCCCGACGGCGTGACGTTGCTTTCGAGCCTCGAACCGACGAGCCGCGTCCTCGACCACCTCGACGTCGCCGTGGTCGGACAGGGCCTGGACGAGGCCGGCTTCGCCCCGGACGGCGGTCCGGATCTCGCGGCCGGCTTTCCGGAAGCCGACCCCGGCCTCTTCACGATCGGCCTCCTGCACACGAGCCTCGGGGGTCGGAAGGGATACAGGAGCTTCGCGCCGACGAGCGCCGAGGTGTTGCGTGCGCGCGGCTACGGGTACTGGGCGCTCGGCCACGTCCACCAACGCGGGGTGGTTTCGACAGACCCCTGGATCGTCTACCCCGGGAACGTCCAGGGGCGCGGCATGCTCGAAACCGGGCCGAAGGGGGCGACGCTCGTGACCGTCGACGACGGCCAGGGCCGCGAGATTCGCGACGCCCGTGCGCTCGAGCTCGACACGGTCCGGTGGTCGATCTGCGACGTCGAGATCGCCGACGACGCCGCGAACCTCGACGACGCCCTCGCGAGGATCGAGGCGGAGTTGTCGCGATCGATGGTCGAGGCGCGAGGAGAGGGACCATTCGCCGACCGCCTCGTCCTCGCCCGGGTGAACCTCGTCTGCCCGCCCCGCCTGCGGGAGGAGTGTGCGCGCCGGGAGAGCGAGCTCGCCCTCGAAGCCCGCGCGATCGCCGATCGCCTCGGGAGGATCCGGGTCGAGCGGGTCGCGATCGTGGGCCCCTCCGGACCGGCCGACCGCGAGCCGCTCGACCCGGCGCGCTAGCTCACGCCCCGCAGCCCGCGAACGACGAGAAGTCCGCGATCCCCGACGCCTGTCCGTCGAGCGGATGCTGGAAGGTTCGGAGCTCCCCCGTCCGCTCGTCGCGCACGTCGAGCTGCCAGCCGAAGCCGGTCGAGGCCGACACGAGCGTCCAGAAGTGACCGTTCGTGCCGCAGCCGTCGATCATCTTCACGAGCACCTCCCAGTTCGCGGGATCGCTCGCGTAGAAGAAGAACAGGCCCGAGGCGTCCGTCTTCGGCTCGGCGACGAGCGCGTCCTGGAAGCCCGAGCCGTCGTTCCACCGCAGCGTGACCGAAAAGCGATTCGACAGCAGGCAGATGCGCGTCGCCGAAGGCGTGCAGAGTCCGCCGCCCCCGGTGGCGGTCGGTCCGGGTGTCGCGGTCGGAGCCGGCGTGGCCGTCGGCGCCCCGGTCGCGAGCACCTGCTGCCACCACGTGCCCCACCGGTCGTCGTTCACCCCGGTCCCGACGCTCGTTGCCGCGTACTCCTGGATCGTCCAGAAGGTGGTGTCGTCGATCGGGTCGACGACGGTCGCGCTGTAGTCGCCCCACCGGTTTCGGCTGCCGCTGAAGGTCTTGAAGTAGCTGTCCTCGCCGGGCTTGGAGACCTCGACCGCACGCATCGTGCCGGCGGGATCGGCGGCGATCCGCCCCGTGCGGACGGCCTCCGCGAACCTGCCCGCGTCCGAGCGCGTGAATCCGAGCAGAGCATCGCCCGCCGAGTTCGCCGCGATCGACGGGTAGAAGTGATGGACGCCGCTGCCGCCGTCGATCACCCCCGCCTGCACGACGGGAGTCGCGGCGGAGGCCGGGGCGAGTTCGTACCAGAACACCGCCGTGCGGTTCGGTGCACCGCTCGCCGGGAGCCATCCGGAATGCGTGACCCAGAGCCGAGAGCCACGCAGCATCGGCATCGACGAGATCCTCGTGTCTCCGGTGTCGATCCGACGACACTTGCCGCCCCCGGTGCAGTCGTCGGACGTGGCGCAGGCGACGCCCGGGTTGGTGCCGCCGCTGCAGGTCGAGGGGAGGCCGGACTGCGAGGCATCGAGCCCCGAGTACGAAAAGCCGATCGGCAGGGCGAAGAACCCGGGGAGGCCCGCCGTCGAGCCCGCGGTCGGGGCCCACAGCGGATCGGTCGGCGTCCCGGTGAGCTCGGAGAGCCTCATGAAGCGGGAGGCCCCGGATGGATAGGGGCCATCGAGAAGGAAGAGCTTCTGCTGGCCCGCGTCGACCGTGATCGCGGGCTGGAAGGTGAAACCGCCGAAACCGCTCGGTTCGTCGAAGCCCGTCGCGAACACGTCGACCGTGGAGGAGCCGGTGGCGACGAGGGTCGGCTTGTCGATCACCCAGAGCTTCGCGCCGACGAACAGGTCGTCGTCGACGCCGAACATGTTGTTCGTGATGACGATCCACTTCGAGTTCGTCGCGAGCCCGGGAAAGTCCGCCCACGTGAGACCGGTCGCATCGGCGTCGAGCGAGAAGAAGTCCCAGGCCCCGGTCGGGTCGCTTCCCCGGCTCATCGCGAGCCAGATCGCCGAGGAAGCCGTGCCTCCCTCGGCGTCGCTCACGAGGAACCAGCGGGAGGAAAGTCGGTCGTAGATCACCCGCGGGTCGAAGGCGTTGCCGACCAGGCTGCCCGCACTCCAGAACGCCTCGAGCCCGACCGTGGAGAGCGCCGCCCCGGACTTCGTCTGGATGCGCACCTGCGTGTTGAGCGTTGTCACGAGGTGCGAGGGGCCGGCCGCGCCGCAGGTGTCCGGCGGAATGCTGGTGTTGGCGTCGGGCAGCGCGACGAAACCCGCGCCGGGCACGAGCGCGGCGCTCGGCGGCGGAGCCAGCACCGGGGAGGCGTCCGATCCCGCGTCGACCTCCGTCGCGCTACCCGGCCCCGCCGACGGCGTGCCGCTCGGTGCGAGCAACCCGGGAGGAATCTCTCGCACCGGCAAGGGCGGATGCTCGATCACGCGCTGCTCGGGGCCTGCGAGCCCGGTCGGTCCACGCGACCGGCCGTCGCGTTCGACGATCTCCGACCAGGTCGCCGTCCCCACGTGTTCGAGCGGGGACTCTCCCGCGGGTCGCAGGGGGCCCGCCGTCGGAGCGGGGCCGCTCGCGGATGCACCGAGGGCGTCCGTGGCGCCCCCCATCCACGCCGAGAGCAGGAGGGCGAGCGCCGGAACGCGGCAGAAGATGCGATTCATCTTGATCTCCTCTTCGTGTGGTCGACGGGATCGGTCGTGGCGCGCGGCGGATGGAACCCGCCATCGACCGACTGCAGTCTTCGACTGACACAGGCGCTGCGGCGATCAAAGTGCCCGGGGGAGGTTCGAGGCACGGACGCCGTCGGACGGCCTCCGTCTCGCCTCTCCCCGGCCGCTCCGTGCATCGCTTGCGCGGTCGTCCCGGCACGCCCTACAAGTCGGCTTCGGCAACGACCGCGCGGGTCGTTCGACGCCTTCGCCAGCAGGTCGCCGATCGATCCACCAGTCTCCCGAACGCCCTCACGGAGTCCCGCCATGTCCGACGAATCCGAACGCGACGACCGTGCCATCGCCGCCATGAAGACGCTGGTCGGCAAGCCGATCGGCCCGATCCAGGTCGCTCCCGACCCGGTGAACCTGCCGATGATCCGGCACTGGGCCGCGGCGCTGGAGGACCACGACCCGGTCTACGTCGACCCGGAGTTCGCGGCGACAACCCGCTTCGGCGGGATCGTCGCCCCGCCCCTCATGCTGCAGACCTGGACGATGCCGACGCCGAAGATCTCGGGCATCGCCGAGCGTGGTGGTTCGCCGGTCGAGGGCGCGACCAATCCCCTCACGGTGCTCGACGAGGCGGGCTTCATCGCCACGCTCGCGACCAACTCG
>JAGWVP010000669.1 GCA_018970825.1 bacterium
GAGGAAGTCGAAGCGCAGCTCGAGCGGGCGGCAGCCGACCTGGGGCACGACGTTCGCCCCTCGCGCCTGGAGGTCGCGTGCCGCGTCGAGGATCCTTCGCGCGGAGCCCGGGAAGAACGGGCTGTCGTGCAGTGGTGCGAAGCTGACGAGGCCGCCCGAGATGCGGGCGAGCCGCTCGAAGAGGGCGAGCTCGGCGAGCTTCTCGTCGGGGGGGCCGAGCAGGCTCCTCGGCGCGAGTTCGATCGGACGACCCCCTTCGTCGCGCGCGACCTCGGCGAGCGCGAGCATCTCCTCGTCGGAGGCGAAGCGCGTCGGCGCCGGCGTCCCGTCGCCGAAGAAGTGGGTCGGCGAGAGCGAGGTCGACCAGCCGATCGCGCCGGCGCGCAGCGATTCCCGCACGATCGCCTGCATCCGTGCGATCTCGTCGGGCAGGGCTGCGCGTTCGAGCGCGGCTGCGCCCATCGCGGCGAGGCGGACGGCCGAGAGGCCGACGAAGGCCGCGACGTTCGGGCCGACCCCGCGACGTTCGAGCGCGTCGAGGTACTCGGGGAAGCTCTCCCATTCCCACGGGATGCCGGCGCGCAGCGTCTCGATCGGCATGCCCTCGACGTAGAGCAGGAGCCGCATGACGGTTTCGCGGTCCGCTGGCCGGCACGGCGCGATCGTGAAGCCGCAGTTGCCGAGCACGACGCTCGTCACGCCGTGCCACGACGACGGACTCGCCGTGGGGTCCCAGAACAGCTGGCAGTCGTAGTGGGTGTGGACGTCGACGAAGCCCGGTGCCGCGACGAGCCCGGTCGCGTCGATCTCCCGTGCCCCCGCCGCGGCGGACCGCCCGAGTTTCCCGGGTGGCTCGATCGCCGCGACGCGGTCCCCGGAGAGCGCGACGTCGCCCGGGCGGGCGTCGGCCCCGGTGCCGTCGCAGACCGTGGCGTTGCGCAGGATGATGTCGTGCACGGAAGACCCCCGTCGTTCCCGGAAACCCGGGCGCATCCAACCGGCGCCGCGCCGGGCTGTCAACGAAGCTCCGGACGACCCCGCGTCGCTTCTGGAAAACGGTCGCGGAACGTGCGAAGCCCCGGGGCACGATCCCCGGACGCGCCCGGAGACACGCGCGTGCGACGAGGACCGGCCTCGCCCTCGAACCGCCCCGAGCGACATGGAACTCGAAGCCTACCTGTCGGCCGCCCTTCCCCGGGTCGACGTCGCCTCCGCGCGTGCCGTGCTGGACCTCGTCGAGCAGGGCGCGACCGTGCCGTTCATCGCCCGGCAGCGCGGGGACCGGACCGGTCGTCTCGACGAGGCGGGCGTGCGAGCGGTGATCGACGCGAAGGCGGAGTGGGACGCGATCCTCGCGCGGCAGGCCTTCGTCGCGGCCGAGATCGAGACGCAGGGCCGTCTCGACCCCGAGCTCCGCGAGAGGATCGCGGCGACCTTCGATCGCGAGGCCCTCGAGGACCTCTACCTGCCGTTCAAGCGGAAGCGTCGCAGCAAGGCGGCGCTCGCCCGCGAGCAGGGGCTCGAGCCGCTCGCCGACTGGATCTGGGGCTGCGGGCACGGCACCGAGACGCCGCAGCCCGGACAGACGCTCGACCTCTGGGCCTTCACCTTCCACGACGAGGCGAAGGGCGTCCCCGACGCCGCGGCGGCGATCGCGGGCGCGACCGACGTCCTCGTGGAGCGGATCGCGGAAGACCCCGGGCTGCGCGCGCTCGTGCGCCGTTCGCTGCGCGAGAAGGGGACGATCGTCACCTGGCGCGGCAAGCGCCCGAAGGAAGACAGCCGCTTCTCGAAGTACTTCGAGCGCAGCGAGCCGATCGCCGCACTCCTGCGGCGCGAGAACGCGCATCGCTACCTCGCGATCCGCCGCGGCATCGCCGAGGAGGAGCTGCTGGCCGCGATCGAGGGGCCGTCGGACGACCCGGACTTCGAGGCCCGCCTC
>JAGWVP010000039.1 GCA_018970825.1 bacterium
TTGCGTCCCCCCTTCCCCCCTGCCGTCGACATGCCCGCGACCAGCCCGGCTCAGCCGGAGACGTCCTCGGAAAGCGAGCGGGCGACCGCGAGTGCCTCCCGGAACTGCGGGTCCCCGTCGAGGTCGGGCAATTCGCGGGCGACGATCTCGGCGGGACCGGCGGGCGCAGCCGGCATGAGCGAACCGCCCGGAAGCGGAGGATCGATCCGGACCCGGCCGTCGGACTCGCCGCGAACCGAGATCGCGCGCGCAGGGTCGCCTTCGAGAACGAACGAGGCCTCGACGAGCGAAGCCGGCCCGTCCGCGACTCGCAGAACCTCGATCGTCACGACTCCCGTCGGCGCCTCGAGTCCCCATCGAGCCGACGAGGCCGTCGTCTCACCGTGTCCCCGGCGCCGCCACCCGAGACGGGAGGCGAGCCAGCCGACGAGAAGCAGCGCCTGCGCGAGCGCGTGGGGCCCGTGGACGACGCGAACGGAGCGAACCGCGGGAGCCGCGGCACCGAGGGCGCGCGCCACGGCGAGCCGCCACGGCACGAGTCGGACCCAGGCGAGGTCGCCCAGCCCGACGCGCCGATCCATCCCCTGCGCCCAACGCCCCACGGAGCGCAGCCCGCCGGCCTCGTCGACCCAGTCGGTGCTGTCCCAGAGGATGCGGCGCGCCATCGAGGAGAGCTCGGTGAAGAAGTCCCCGCCTTGCACGGGCGGCGTCGGCAGCGTCCACCAGAGCGCGGTCGGGAGGTCGCCGACCAGGAGAGGACGAACGATCGAGGGAAGCCGCTGCAGCCCCTCCCTCCCCGTCCGGATCGAGACCTGCTCCGAGCAGATCCTGCGGCCGCCGTCGCCCGTCCGGCAGAGCGCGGAAACCCAGGCCCGCGGCTCGGGGTCGATCCCCTCGTCTCCGACCAGCAGGATGATCCGGGAGGGGTGGCGCTCCGAGATCGCGGCGAGACTCTCCGCGAGGGGTCCGTCGGCGGACGCGCCGGTCGCGAACACGAGCAGGTTCGACATCCGGGCGCGCGTCGCGACCGGATCCTGCCCCGGCGCGCCTGCACCGAGCTGCGCCGCGAGCTCCCGCTCGATCGCACCGACGTCGACCGGACGCGCCCCGCTCCAGCCCGCATCGGATCCCGGCGCCTGCGGCGGGCCCGGCGTCACAACGTCCGCCAGGAGCGCCCGGGGCCGTCCGCCTCGATCAGCCGGTCGGCCTCGACCGGCCCCCAGCTCCCGGCCGGGTACTCGGGGAGGTAACGCGTCCCGCGCGCCTGCCAGGCTTCGAGGATGTCGTTCACCCAGGACCAGGACGCCTCGACCGCGTCGCGTCGCATGAACAGCGTCGCGTCGCCGGCCATGACGTCGAGGAGGAGGCGTTCGTACGCCTCGGGCGACTGGTCGCCGAAGGTCGACCCGTAGCGGAAGTCCATCTTCACCGGGTAGATCCGCACGCGCGGGCCGGGCAGCTTGGTCGCGA
Source organism: bacterium (assembly GCA_018970825.1). Taxonomy (GTDB): domain Bacteria; phylum Desulfobacterota; class Binatia; order UBA12015; family UBA12015; genus REEB422. Next base: position 1,471 of record JAGWVP010000039.1, read on the forward strand.
TCCGCAGCGAGAGCCCCTCGTCGGGCTGGATGCGGATCGCGAGCACGTTGGGCTCGATCGGCGTCCCCGAGGCGTTGAAGAGCATCTGCGGCACGTCCTTGAACTGCACCGCGATCTCGCTCGCACGCTTGGGGAGCCGCTTGCCGGTGCGCAGGTAGAACGGCACCCCGGCCCAGCGCCAGTTGTCGACGTAGGCCTTCAGCGCGACGTAGGTCTCGGTCGTCGAGTCGGCCTTGACCCGCTCCTCGCGCCGGTAGCCCGGGACCTCGACGCCGTGGTGGAAGCCCGCTGCGTACTGGGCCCGGACGACGTGACGATCGAGTTCCTCGCCACGCGGCATCGCGCGCAGGCACTTGAGGACCGCGACCTTCTGGTCCCGCACGACGTCGGGCGACATCTCGAACGGCGGTTCCATCGCGACCAGGCACAGGACCTGGAGGATGTGGTTCTGCACCATGTCGCGGAGCGCACCGGCCCCTTCGTAGTAGTTCGCGCGCGTCCCGACTCCCTCCTCTTCGGCCACGGTGATCTGGACGTGGTCGATGTACTTCTGGTTCCACAGCGGCTCGAAGATCGAGTTCGCAAAGCGCATGACGAGAAGGCTCTGCACCGTCTCCTTGCCGAGATAGTGGTCGATCCGGAAGATCTGGCGCTCGGAGCAGACGGCGGCGACGGCCCCGTCGATCTCCCGCGCGCTCTCCAGGTCGTGGCCGATGGGCTTCTCGACGATCACCCGGGTGAACGGCTCGCCCGGGACGTCGCGGCGCAGGAGCCCGGCCGCCTGCAGGTGCTGCACGCAGGTCACGATCTCGCTCGGCGGAACCGAGAGGTAGAAGATGCGGTTGCCCGGGATCCCGAGCCCCGGCTCGATCTTCTCGATCCGCTCGCGCAGCGTCTCGTAGGCGGCCGCGTCGCCGAACGAGCCGGTCACGTAGAAGAGGTTGCGCTCGAACTCCGCCCAGCGCGCGGGGTCCGCCACCCGACGCGAAAAGCGGTCGACCCCCTCGCGCCCGCCGGCCCGGAAGTCCTCGTCGCTCATCTCGCGGCGGGCGAATCCGACGACCGCGAAGCTCTGCGGAAGCACCCCGTCGAGCGCGAGGTTGTAGAGCGCGGGCACGAGCTTTCGGCGGGCGAGGTCTCCCGCCGCGCCGAAGATCACGATCGTGCAGGGGGCGGCGACGGGTCCGCCTTCCGCACCCCCGGCTTCGAGCCGACTCGATTGCTCCAACACGAGCTACCTCCTCGAACGGGAGTCGGGCTCCGCGCTCCGCACCTAGGGTGCCGCCCCGCTCCCGGGACGCTCGAGCACCAGCACCTCGTGGCCCTGCTGGACCAGGACGACGTCGGCCATTCCGGCGAAGATGCCGGTGCCGACCACGCCCGGAATCTCGCGCAATCGACGATCGAGCCCGGCCGGGTCCTCGATCCGAGCGAGAGCCACGTCGACGATCCAGTTCCCGTTGTCGGTCCGCCAAGGGCTCGCGTCGCCGCCCCGGAGCGGGGCGCCGAAGCCCATCTGCTCGATCCTGCGACGACACAGCGGCAGCGCGAAAGGGATCACCTCGACCGGCAGCTTGCCGTGGGCGCCGAGGGCCTCGACCATCTTCTCGGAGCCCACCAGCACCACCCTCCGCCGCGACGCCGACGCGACGATCTTCTCGCGGACGAGGGCTCCACCGTAGCCCTTGATGAGGTCGAGCCGAGGGTCGACCTCGTCGGCACCGTCGAAGGTGGTGGCGATCTCCCCCGCGGCACCGAGATCGAGCAGCGGGATGCCGAGTTCGCGCGCGAGGGCCGCGGTCGACTCGGAGGTCGGGACCCCCCGCACCGACAGCCCCTCGCGCACGCGCTCGCCGAGCATGCGCACGAAGGCGGTCGCGGCCCGGCCGGTCCCGAGCCCGAGGACGTCGCCGTCGCGCACCCAGTCGAGGGCGCGACGGGCGATGCCGTCGAGGGAGGCCTCAGGCGCCGACACGGCGAGTCCCGTGCGATCGCACCGACGCCTGCATGCTCACGCCTTGCGTCCCGCCTGCGCGAGCGCCGCCGCGACCACCGCGTCGGTGGTGAAGCCGAACTCGGCGAGAACGTCCTTTGCCGGAGCCGAGGCACCGAACGAGTGCAGGCCGACGACCGCCCCGTCGAGACCGACCCAGCGCTCCCAGCCGAACGAGGACGCCATCTCGACGCCGACCCTGGCCCGGACTCCCGGCGGCAGGACGGAGTCGCGGTAGGCCGCGTCCTGTGCCGCGAAGATCTCCCACGACGGGAGACTCACGACGCGAGACCGGACGCCCTTGCCGGCGAGAACGTCGTGGGCCGCGAGACAGAGCGACACCTCGCTGCCGCTGCCGACCAGGATCACCTCGGGGGCGTCGGGCGAGTCGGCGAGCACGTAGCCCCCGCGCCGGAGTCCGGAGGCGGGCGCGAACTTCGTGCGGTCGAGCGTCGGAATCGCCTGTCGGCTCAGGACGAGGCAGACCGGTCCGTCGCGGTGCTGCAGCGCGAACCGCCAGGCCTCGATCACCTCGTTGGCGTCGCCGGGCCGGATCACGATCATCCCCGGAACCGCGCGAAGCCCCGGCAACTGCTCGACCGGCTGGTGAGTGGGACCGTCCTCGCCGACCCCGATCGAGTCGTGCGTGAAGACGTAGGTGACCGGCAGTTCCATGAGTGCCGAGAGACGCATCGCGCCGCGGGCGTAGTCCGAGAAGATCAGGAAGCCCGAACCGTAGGGCCGCAGGTTCGAGAGAGCGAGCCCGTTCAGGATCGCCGACATCGCGTGCTCGCGGATGCCGAAGTGGAAGTTCCGGCCGGCGTGGCTGCCGGCCTGGAACGACCCGGCACCTTCGAAGGTGAGCAGCGTCTTGGTCGACGGTGCGAGGTCCGCCGCGCCGCCGACGAGCCACGGAACGTGCTTCGCGAGCGCGTTCAGCACCTTGCCGGAGGACTCGCGGGTGGCGAGACCCTTCGCGTCGGCCGGGAAGGAGACCAGGTCGCGGTCCCAGTCGGCCGGAAGGCGTCCCGCCTCCATCGTATCGACCTCGGCGGCGAGCGCCGGCTGCTGCTCGCGGAAGCGCACGAGCCTCGTCTCCCATTCGACGCGGGCGCTGCGGCCGCGGGCACCGAGGACCGCGCGAAAATGCTCCGGCACCCCGTCGGGCACGAGGAACTTCGCGTCCTCCGGCCAGCCGTACGCGCGCTTGGCGAGCCTGATCTCCTCCTCGCCGAGCGGCTCGCCGTGAGCGGCCGCGGTGTCCTGCTTGTTCGGAGCGCCCCACGCGATGTGGCTGCGCACCACGATCAGCGTCGGCCGGTCCTTGCAGGCGCGGAACGCCTCGATCGCGCGACCCACGGCCGCGGTGTCGTTCGCGTCGGCGACGTGAAGCACGTTCCAGCCGAGCCCCTCGAAGCGCGCGGGGACGCTCTCGCTGAACGCGAGGCTCGTGTCGCCCTCGATCGTGATGTGGTTGTCGTCGTAGATCCAGCAGAGGTTCGAGAGGTGCTGGTGCGCCGCGAGCGACGCCGCCTCGTTCGAGATGCCCTCCATCATGCAGCCGTCGCCGCAGATCGCGTAGACGTCGTAGTCGAAGATCTCCGTCCCCGGGCGATCGTAGCGCGACGAGAGCCAGGCTTGCGCCATCGCCATGCCGACCGAGTTGGCGAGCCCCTGCCCGAGCGGCCCCGTCGTCGTCTCGACGCCCGTCGTGTGGCCGTGCTCCGGGTGTCCCGGGGTGAGGCTGTGGAGCTGCCGGAAACGGCGGATCTCCTCGATCGTGAGGCTCGGTTTCCCGAGCTTGCGTCCGTCCCTGCCCACGGCCTCGACGCCCGCGAGGAAGACGAGCGCGTAGAGCAGCATCGATGCGTGCCCGTTCGACAGCACGAAGCGGTCGCGGCCGGGCCACAGGGGATCGGTCGGGTCGTAGCGCAGGTGGTGCTGCCAGAGCTCGTAGGCGACCGGTGCCAGCGCCATGGGCGTGCCCGGGTGACCGGAATTCGCAGCCTGCACCGCGTCCATCGCGAGCGTGCGGATCGTGTCGATGCACTTCCTGTCGATATCCTGCTGCCCTGCCGCGGCCATGCCCGCCCCCCTCTCAGGTGTTCCTCGCGCGGGGGGCCGCGCCCCCCGCCGTGCCTCTCAGGCCGCCTTCAGCGACGCGCGCTTCCTGTCGATCGCCGCGAGCAGTTCGTCCATCGGCTGGACGAACTTGGCGACGCCCTCCTCGAGGAGCCGGTCGGTCACCGACGACAGCGAGATGCCGAAGCCCTCGAGCTCCGCCACCTGCGCCCTCGCCTCGGCGAGCTGCGACGCCCAGCCCTCCTCGAGCGCGGCACGCGGCCTGCCGCTGCGGCGGTACTCGACGAAGGTCTCCTCGGGAATCGTGTTCACGGTGTCGCGAGCGATCAGCGAGTCGACGTAGAGCGTCTTCGGATACTTCGGGTTCTTCGTGCTGGTGCTCGCCCAGAGAACGCGCTGGGTGCGAGCCCCCTTCGCCGCGAGCGCCTTCCAGCGGGGCGTCGCCACGATCTCGAGGTAGCGCTCGTAGGCGAGCTTCGCATTCGCGATCGCGATCTTTCCGCGCAGTGCCTCGATCCGGGCCTTGCGAGCCGGGTCGCCCTCCTTGCCGGCGAGCGCGTCGAGTTCGCCGTCCACCATCGAGTCGATCCGGCTCACGAAGAAGCTCGCGACGCTCGCGATCCGCGAGAGGTCGGCGCCTCGGGCCGCCGAGCGCTCGAGACCTTCCATGTAGGAGTCGGCGCAGCGCTGGTAGGCCGATACCGCGAAGAGCAGCGTCACGTTGACGCTGATGCCCTCCCCGACCAGCGTCGCGATCGCCGGCATTCCGGCCGGCGTCGCGGGCACCTTGATCAGGACGTTGTCGCGACCGATCGCCGCGTGGGCGCGCCGCGCGTACTCGACCGTGCCGTCGGTGTCGTTGGCGAGCCGGGGAAGGACCTCGAAACTCACCCACCCGTCGCGACCGGAGGTCTTCTCCCAGACCGGGTGCAGCAGGTCGGCGGCCCAGCGGATGTCGTCCATCGCGAGCCCCTCGTAGACGTCGACCGCGCTCGGGGCACCCGTCGCGACCGCGGCGCGGATCGCCTGGTCGTAATCGTGGCTGTCGTTGATCGCCTTTTCGAAGATCGCCGGGTTCGACGTGATCCCGAGCAGCCCGTCGTCGTCGATCATCGACTGGAGTGCGCCCGACGTGATGATCCCCCGGCGGATGTTGTCGTACCAGATGCTCTGACCGAACCGCTGGACTTCGACGAGTGGGTTGCCCATGTTGACTCCGCGACGGTCTGCCGGGTCTTCCCCGGTCTCCATCCGATCCGAGAAGGCGGGCCCGCCACCGGGTCCGCGACATCCAGGGCGTCCCCCCGTCCGGTACCGGGGATCTCCCGGCCCGTCGCGGCAGCGCCGAGTGACTTGAGGTTGCAGGAACGACCCATGTTTTCAAGCATCCGGAAAGAGGATCGAGGGTGACGCGAACCACGGGAGGAGCTTCCGATCGCGAGGGTTCCGACGCTCTCCTCGACGAGCGCGTGCGGCCGGCGGCGTGGCGGAACCCCGTCCCGTCCGACCGCTACGACCTCGTCGTGCTGGGGGGCGGCACGGCCGGACTCGTCGCCGCGGCGGGCGCCGCGGGGCTCGGCGCCCGAGTCGCTCTCGTCGAACGCGCCCGCATGGGGGGCGACTGCCTCGTCACCGGCTGCGTGCCGTCCAAGGCGCTCCTTCGGTCCGCACGGGCTGCCGCGGAGGCGCGGCACGCGCCGGCCCTCGGCATCCGCGTCGACGGCATCGACCCGGACTTCGAGGCCGTCCTGGCGCGCATGCGACGGCTCCGGGCGGAGCTCGCCGTGAACGACTCGGCCGAGCGTTTCCGCTCGCTCGGCGTCGACGTCTTCCTCGGCGAGGGCCGATTCTCCTCGCCCGAGGCGATCGCCGTCGGCTCCGCGACCCTGCGCTTCCGGCGGGCGATCGTCGCCACCGGGGCGCGCCCGACCCTTCCCGCGATCGAGGGACTCGATCTGGCGGCACCGCTCACGAGCGACACGGTGTTCGACCTCCAGCATCGGCCGGCGAGTCTCGTCGTGATCGGCGCAGGCCCGATCGGCTGCGAGCTCGGACAGGCCTTCGCGCGCCTCGGCAGCCGCGTCACGCTCCTCGGACGAGCCCCGGCCGTCCTGCCGAGGGAGGAGCCGGCCGCCTCGGAACTCGTCGCGCGCGCCCTCGAGCGCGACGGGGTGCGCCTCGTCACGGCCGCCACCGTCGAGAAGATCGAACCCGGCCGTGATGGAGCCCCCGCACGCGTGCACTGGCGCGGCCCCGGAGCGCCGGGGTCGACCGACTGCGACGCGATCCTCGTCGCCGTCGGACGGACGCCGAACCTCGAGGGCCTCGACCTCGCGCGAGCCGGCATCGAGACCCGGTCGGGCCGGCTGGTCGTCGACGAGCGGCTGCGAACGACGAATTCCCGGATCTGGGCGTCGGGCGACGTCTGCCTTCCCGACCTGTTCACCCATGCGGCCGACGCCGCTTCCCGGCTCGTGCTGCGAAACGCGCTGTTCTCCGGGCGGGGACGCTACGGCGACCTGCTCGTCCCGCACGCCACCTACACCGACCCCGAGGTCGCTCGCGTCGGCCTCGATCCGGCCGAGGCGGCGCGGCGCGGCATCGGGATCGCGACCTTCGAAGTCCCGCTCGTCTCGGTCGACCGCGCGGTCCTCGACGACGCGGGCGAAGGGTTCCTGCGCGTGCACGTCCGCCGCGGGGGCGACAGGATCCTCGGCGCGACGGCAGTCGGCAGCCACGCGGGCGAGGTCCTCGCGGGAATCGTCGTGGCGATGGGTGCGGGGATCGGGCTCGGCCGCCTGTCCTCGACGATCCTCCCCTACCCGACCCTCTCCGAGGCGATTCGCAAGGCGGGCGACGCCTACCAGCGCACCCGTCTCACGCCGCTCACGAAGCGGCTGCTCTCGACGTGGATCCGCCTGCGGCGGTGACCGAGCGATCTTCCATCGCGCGCAGCTTCTTGTGGAGCATCGCCCGGGAGAGCCCGAGGGCACGTGCGGTCCGGGACACGTTGCCTCCGTGCCGCGCGAGCTCGCGCCGAATGAAGTCCGCCTCGAAGGCGTCGCGAGCCTCGCGCAGGTCGGTCGTCGCGACCTGCTGCCGCACGAGTTCGACGACCGCCACGGGCTCCGGCTCCCGCCGAACGGGACGCGCGACCTCGGCCGAGCGCACGCGCGGCGAGAGGTGCCCGAGGCCGATGCGATCGCCCGAACTCGCGAGCGCGACCGCGCGCTCGATCTCGTTCTGCAGCTCTCGGGCATTGCCCGGCCAGTCGTGTCGCACGAGGGCGTCGAGGGCGTCGGGCTCGATCGAGTCGATCGCCTTGCGGTGCCGCTCCGCCGCGAGCGAGAGGAAGTGGTCGGCGAGCAGGGGCACGTCGTCCCTGCGCTCGCGAAGGGCCGGCAGCCGGATCGGGAAGGTCGAGAGGCGGTAGAAGAGATCCTCCCGGAAGCGGCGTTCCGCGATCTCGACGCGCAGGTCCCGGTTCGTCGCCGAGATCACGCGGACGTCCACCCGCCGAGGCCTGGAATCGCCGAGGGGGATCACCTCCGACTCCTGCAGCACGCGAAGGAGCTTCGCCTGCATGGAAAGCGGCATCTCCCCGACCTCGTCGAGGAAGATCGTCCCGCCCCCCGCCGTCTCGAACAGCCCGCGGCGGTCGCGGTCGGCACCGGTGAAGGCACCGCGACGGTGGCCGAACAGCTCGCTCTCGAGCAGCGTCTCGGGGAGCGCCGCGCAGTTCACCGCGACGAAAGGCCCCCCGCCCCGGGGGCTCGCCCGGTGGATGCCGCGTGCGACGAGTTCCTTCCCGGTGCCCGTCTCCCCCTCGACGAGGACCGCGACCGGGGCGGAGGCGGCGCTCGCCATGAGGCGAAACACATCCTCCATCACGGTGCTCAGTCCGACCATGTCCTCGGAGCGGCTTCGCGCGGCGAGATCCCGACGCAGCACGCCCACCTCGTCGCGGAGGGCCGACTCGGCCTCGCGAAGCCTCGCATAGAGGCGCGCATTGTCGATCGCGACGGCGATGGAGAGCGAGAGCGCTTCGAGAAACTGCAGGTCCCCGTCGTCGAACGGGCCGTTGCGGCGGTTCACGACCTCGACCACGCCGATCGCCCCGGAGGGTGCGAGCAGCGGGGCCGCGAGCATGCTGCGCGTTCGAAAACTCGTCTCGTAGTCGACGCTGCGGTAGAAGTCGGGTTGCGACTCGACGTCGTCGATCCGCAGCGCGCGGCCGCCGCGCAGGACCGAACCGGCGATCCCGCGCCCCATCGGCACGCGGACGTCGCGGAGACGCCTCGCCACCTCGGGATTCTCCTGCGCGACCCAGGGGAAGTAGAGGTCGCCCTGGACGGGATCGACGAGAAGGACGGCCGCCCCCTCCGCGTCGAGTTCCTTCCGACACTCCTCGACGACGAGTTCGACGACCCCGGTCACGTCGGTCCGGGACGAGAAGGCGACGCCGAGCTCGTAGAGCCTCCGCAGTCGCTTCCGGTCCTCGAGGCGCCCGCTCTTCGCCGCAGGGGTCATGCCGCGAGCCCGGGGGGAAGGAGCGCAGCGACCCGCTGCGCGCTGCCGCTCGCTCCCATCTCGAGGAAGAGGCGCCTCGCGGTCAGGAGTTCCTCGACACCCCGCTCGGCCGCCTGCTCGCCGCGGATCGAAAACGCCCGGAGGATGTGGACGAGCGGCTTCATCGAGGCGAACCCCTCGGTCTCGACGAGCCGGTCGGCCGCCTCGATCGCGTCGATCGCCTCGACGAGTCCCGCCTCGTCCCCCATCGTGAGCCGGAAGCGAGCGAGGGCGAAATGCGCGAGACACTCGAAGAGTTTCGTTCCGCGCTGGCGGCCGACCTCGATCGCTTCCCGGGCGAGGCGGACCGCCCCCGGGAGGTCTCCCTTCCCGGCGAGAGCCTCCGCGAGATTCGCGAGCATGCCCGCCTCGCCGAGCAACCCGACCCCGGCGGTCCGGGCCCCGTCGAGGCTCGACCGGAGAAGCCGTTCCGCCTCGCCCCAGTCCTCGGCGGCGAGGTGGGCGATCCCGAGCCCCCAGCGGGCGAAGTACGAGGAGAGCGGGCTCTCGAGACGCTCGGCGAGGTGGACCGCCCGCCGGGCACGCGCGAGCGCGAGGTCCGCGCCCTCGCCGGAGATCTGTGCGATCACGGGACTGAAGCCCCAGGCGATGCAGAGGACCTCGAGCGACCCCATGCGCTGGGCGGACTCGATCACCATCTCGAGTTCGCGACGCGCCTCCTCGATGCGTCCCATGTCGATGGCCGCCATCGCGTGGAAGCACAGGATCCAGCAGTCGCGCGGTTCGTCGCGAAGCCGCCCGACCGCCGGATCCCCCGGCCACGGCGAGAGCGTGGCCTCGGCGAGGGCGATGACCTCGCGGAAGCGTCCCGAGGCGAACAGGCCGAAGAGCACCTCGGCCCGGCGGTCGCGGATCACGTCGGGGTCGCCCGTCGACTCGACCAGCTCGAGCGCGTGTCGGCCGAGCTCGATCGCCCCGGGCGCGTCCCCGGCGAAGGCGAGCACCTGGCAGCGGGCCCCGAAGAGCCGGGCGAGCCGTTGGCGGTCGTCGAGACGGCGCGCGAGCGACTCGCCCTCGGAGAAGATCGCCGCCGAATCCTCCTCGGACAGACCGATGCGGGCACCGCATTCGAGCATCGCGATCCTCGCCTCGACCGCGAGTTCCATCGCCTCGAGTCGAGGCAGCCCGTTCACCAGTTCGCCGACCTTGCGCCACGAGCGGAGCGACTCCGCGAGCTTTCGGGCCGACACCCAGCGCGCCGCGCGTGCCATCCATCGGGCGGCCTGCAGCGCCTCGCCCGCGTTCTCCCAGTGGTGCGCGAGGAGACCCGCGCGTGCGTCGATCTGGCTCGCGTCGATCTCGGTGAGCGCCTGCGCGACGAGCGCGTGCGAACGCATGCGCGTCTCGCCGAGCTGCGAGAAATAGACCTCCTCGTGCATGAGCGGGTGCGAGAACCGGAAGCGGTCCTGCTCGTCGACGTCGGCGCGATCGACGAACCCGGCCCGGGCGAGTGCGGTCATCGTCGCCGCGAGCCGCGGCTGCTCGTCGCCGAGGACCCTGCGCAGCAGGGCGAGGTCGAACTCGAGCCCGACGACCGAGGCCAGCTGGAGGACGCGCTTGTGCTCGGCGGGCAGCTGGTCGATGCGCGATCCGAGCGTCGCCTGCAGGGTCGCCGGAAGCGGCACGACCGCATCCGGCTGCATCAGGCGGAAACGACCCCTCTCGCCGTCGAGCACGCCCGCGTCGGCGAGCGACCAGACGATCTCCTCGGTGAAGAAAGGGTTGCCCTGCGTCCGGTCCATGATGCGCGCGACGAGCGGGGCGACCGAGGGGTGCTCGCCGAGCAGGTGGTGGAGGAGGTCCGCCGAGCCTCGTTCGCCGAGCGGTGCGAGTTCGACGTGCTCGACGCGGCTGGTCGGTGGATGGGGAGCCCGGTACCCGGGCCGGAAGGTGAGGAGCACGAGGATGCGGGTCGCGGGGGCGGTCCACAGGAGCGACTCGAGCAGGGCGGCCGAACCGGGATCGAGCCACTGCGCGTCCTCGACCAGCAGGACGAAGGGGCCCTTCACCGCCGCCGCGACGGCCACGCGCTCCACGATCTCCCCGAGGACGTGGGCCTGCGAGCCGGGATCGAGCGACTGCCCTCCGGAGC
>JAGWVP010000040.1 GCA_018970825.1 bacterium
CGACCACAGTCCCGACCCCGCGTAGCGCAGGAAGGTGTAGGTCGGGAATCCGATCGGCGGACCGCCGGGATCCTTCGGGTTCGGGTAGACGTTGTCGATGCAGAAGGCGACGCGGTCGCCGTCGATCATCGTCCACTGCGGGGCGGGAAAGTACATGTCGGGCACGCCCGCCATCGTCCGGACGATCCAGTCGCGGATCGCCTCGCGGCCGTGGAACGTGCCGTACTGCACCTCGTAGTAGAAGGCGTCCTCGGTGAAGAGGTTCGCCCACGCGTTCCAGTCGCGCTGCTCCGCTCCGAGCCGGAGGTAGGTGCGGAACGCCTCCTCGACCTCCTGCCTGCTCGCCGTCGCCATCGCGGACTCCTTCCCCGGGGCCGGGAGGCGCGTCGCCCATCGGCCCCTGACCTCTCGGCTCGTTAGGACGCCGGGGGAGGCGCGTCAACGCGCGGACCCGGCCCCGGCCCGCGCGGCGACCGGCAACGCCTCCATCGGGGGCGTGCAGGCCGGGCGACGTTCGCCCGCCGGTGCCTCGCGCCGGCACGCCCGAAACGATTGACGTGGCTCGCCCGCGCGGCGAGAACCGCGACTTCGGGCCCGGAAAGCCGGCTCGCCGACGAACGCAAACGAGGAGGGGAACATGAAGAGGAACGGGACTGCCCGGTCGCGCGCGACGCTCGCGCTCGTCGCGGGACTCGCCTGCTCGATGGTGCCGCGCGATGCCTCGGCCGGTGGCTTCCAGCTGAACGAAATGGCGCCGCGCTACCTCGGCACCGCACTCGCCGGCATGGGCTCGGAGGCGGTCGACGCGAGCGTCGGCTACTACAACCCCGCCGGCCTGACCCGCGTGAAGAGCGGCAGCCTCTCGGCCACCGCAGCGGGCGTCTTCCTCGACACGACGGTCCGTGCGACCGAGGCGACCACGCTCGACGGCCACGTGAACGTGACCGGCAACAACGGGAAGATGAGCGCCTACGGCGGCAAGAACGCCTTCATCCCGGCCGGCCAGGTCGCCCAGCGCGTGAGCGACGACTTCGTCCTCTACTTCGGGCTCACCGGTCCCTACGGCCTCATCACGAACTATCCGGACACGGGCGTCACCCGCTACATGGCGACGCTCTCGAAGGTGACGTCCTTCAACCTGAACCCGGCGGTCGCCTGGAGCCTCGGGCGCTGGATCCCGGGCCTCTCGATCGGCGCGGGCTTCAACGCGCAATACGCGCGGGCCCGCATCAACCGCAACGTGCTGTTCGGTGCGCCGCCCGACCTGATCGCCGAGATCGCGGGCGAGGATTGGGCCTTCGGCTGGAACGCGGGTGCGATGTACGAGTTCGACGAGCACGCCCGGATCGGCGTCTCGTGGCGGTCGATGGTCGCCCACCGCTTCTCGGGCTTCGTCGAGACCTGGTCGACCGGCTCGGGCGCGTCGCTCTTCCGCGGCGGCGCGCACGCGAGCGCCCAGTTCCCGAACTACCTGATCGCGAGCGGCACGTGGGAGCCGATCCCGATCGGGCTCCCGGGCCTGACCCTCATGGGCGAGTTCGGGTGGACGCAGTGGTCGCAGATCCAGCGCCTGCCCTTCGAGTTCTCGGGCGTGCCGCTGCCGAACGCCGAGCAGGTCTTCGACTTCACGAACGCCTGGCGCCTGTCGGCCGGCGCCGCCTACCGCATCGACGAGGCGTGGACGGTCCGCATCGGCACCGGCTACGACGGCTCGCCGGTCAACAATTCGAACCGCACGGTGAACCTGCCGGATTCCCGCCGCATCCTGATCGGGGCCGGTTTCAGCTGGATGATCGAACACGGCGTCAGCATCGACGTCGGCTACCTGCATCTCTTCGTGCAGGACGGCAGCATCGACCAGACCAACACGAGCGTGGACCAGAGCCGTTTCGTCGGCACCGTCAGCTCGCAGACCAACGTGGTCGGCGCGCAGTTCAACTGGAACTGGGACGAGTTCCCGCCGCGCCTGCCGTTCGTCGACCGCTTCTTCTGATCGCCGCCCGGCTGCGTTTCCCCGGCCGGTGCCTCAGCGCGCCGGCCAGGGAAGCCAGCGGCGACGGGCGGTCTCGAACTCGTCGCCCGGCTTCCACTGCGGCATCTCGTCGGCTTCGGCGACGGCGAGTGCCACGTCGAAGCCGAGCCGGGCGTCGTCGACGAGCCCGGTCATGTCCCACGAGGGGTCCCAGTCGTCGGTCGGCTGGTGGTAGTTGCGTTCCATCCACTGCTCGACCCGCCGGGCGCCCCATCCGAGCGGCTGGCCGACGTAAGTCGTCCCCCCCTTCAACTGGATCGCGGGGACGCCGGCGCGGGCGAAGCTGAAGTGGTCGGAGCGGTAGAAGTACCCGCGCTCGGGGTGCTCCTCGTCGTCGTAGGTCCGGTGCTGGCGGGTCGCGGCGTCGAGGGCGAACTGGTCGAGGGTCGACCGCCCGAATCCGACCGCGCGCACGTCGCGCGCGCGCCCCCAGAGGTTGCCGCCGTCGAAGTTGATCGCCGCCGCCATGCGCGCGGGCGGGACCGTCGGGTGCGCGACGAACCAGGTCGAGCCGAGCAGCCCCTGTTCCTCGGCCGCGGTCGCGACGAACAGTACCGAGCGCCGCGGCGGCTCCGGCAGGGCCTGGAAGGCGTTCGCGACGACGAGCAGCGTCGCGACCCCGGAGGCGTTGTCCATCGCGCCGTTGAAGATCTCGCGTTCGCCGTCGGGGCGGTCGCGCGCGCCGAGGTGGTCGTGGTGGGCGGTCAGCACGACCACTTGCTGGCTCAGCTTGCGGTCGCGGCCGCGCAGCAGTCCGACCACGTTGGCGGTGTGGTACTCCCGCAGGTGGCTCTCGACGTGGAGCGAGGTCTCGATGCCGAGCGGCACCGGTCGGAAGCTGCGGCTCTTCGCCCGCTCGACGAGGTCCTCGAGGTCGTGTCCCCCGAGGCGGGCGAGCCGCTCGGCGGCTTCCCGGGTGACCCAGGCCTTGACCCGGACGTTGGGTTCGCGTGCATCGGCGAGGCGCGAGCTTTCCCCGGTGAAGGAGGTGACGACCGTCTTCCACGGGTAGCCGGCCGACTGGTCGGTGTGGAGGATGATCGCGCCGACGGCACCGTGGCGCGCCGCGCTCTCGAACTTGTACGTCCACCGCCCGTAGTACAGGCGTCGCTTGCCGCCGAAGACGTCGGGATCCCAGTCGGGGTCGTCGTTCAGGAGCAGCAGGACCTTGCCGCGGACGCTCTCGCCCTTGAAGTCGTCCCAGCCGAACTCCGGTGCCTCGATTCCGTAGCCGGCGAAGACGACCTCCGCCGGACCGATCTCGACCTCGGGCATCGCCTCGCCTGAGAGGACGACGAAGTCGGTCGCCGGGACGAGCGACGTCTGGGCCTCGCCCTGGGAGAACTTCCAGCTCTCCGGCGGAATGGTGGTCACCCCGACCAGGTTCACCGGCTGCTCCCAGAGTCCCCCGGGTGCTCCGGGTTCGAGGCCGATCAGCTGCATGCTCGAGACCACGTAGCCCCGAGCGAGGTCGTCGCCCCGCGTGCCCGGACCTCTCCCCTCGAGCAGGTCGTCGGCGAGAAACCGGATCGGTCCCGCGAGTGCGCTCGCGTGGATCGAGCGGGCCGAGGCCTCGGCCGCCGCACGGGAGGTCGCCTCGACCACCTCGACGCCCTGCACGGTCTCGCGCGGCTGGATGGTCGCCGAGCAGCCCGCGACCGCGACCGCCGCGACCGCCCCCCGGGCCGCTCGCAGGATGGGTCGCAGTCGGGAACGCACGCCCGGAGCGATGCCGACTTCCGCGGGCCGGGTCAACCGGTCCGTGCGAAGGTCTTCCGTCGCGCGGTGGGCGCCCCGCGTCCACCGCGCGGAGCGCCTCGGGGATCGCCTTACGGGAGCGGCCCGCACCCTACGAGAAAATCGGTGCCCCCACTTCCGTTCTAGGGATTTTCGTCCTTTCCGTGACCCGATGCGGCTCCTACTGTTCGAGACGGAAGGAGAGAGGTCGCACCGCCCCGCGGTGCACGAACAGGAAGGCCACCATGACACCCGGCGCACGAAAGAAGACGGTCGACGACGGCGGACGGTTCCGACGGGCCCTGAGGCGGAAGTTCGCATCGACGATCGCGGTCGTTCTCCTCGCGGTCGGATCCGCGCATGCGACCGACGCACCGACGGTCGTGCGGGTCGAGCGCGACGCGACGGTCGCAGCGGACGGGACCTTGCGCTGGGCCGCGGCCGTCGACGTCGATGCGCTGCTCGCGCGCGAGGTCGGCGATGCCGCCGTCGTGGAGCTTCCCGGTCGCCCGTCTCGCACGGTCGTCGTGGTCGGAATCGAGCGACACCCGAGCGGCAGCATCACCTGGCGCGCCGAGGCTGCGGACGACCCGGGGCGTCCCCTCACGATCACCGTCGCCGCCGAAGGCGTCGCGGGCGTCCTCGCGGACGACCGCGAAGGTTCCGTCGTCCTTTCGAGCGACGACGACGGGACGTGGGTGGTCGACCGCGCGGCCGTCGGCCTCGAACCGGCCGAGCCCGAGGTCGACGACGCGGCCGGCTGGTTCCGCGTGCCCCGGCGTGCTCCCGGCGCACCGACGGCGTCCGCATCGGCGGCCGCGGCGCAGGGCATGGTCCTGCCGAAGCCCGCCCCCGGCGAGATCGACGTCCTCCTCCTCTACTCGACCGGGCTCGCGAAGAAGCTCGGCGCGGGCCTCGGCGCACGCCTCGACAACCTGGTCGCGCTCGCGAACCGCTCCTACGCGGACAGCGGGATCGCGCTGCGGCTGAACGTGCTCGACACGCTCGAGATCGCGCTGCCCGACGACACGTCGGACTTCGACGCTCTCTACCGCATGACCGACGGCGACGTGCCCGCGACGGCCGGCCTCCAGGACCTGCGCGAGCGCTACGGCGCGGACCTGGTCGTGCTCGTGCGTCCCTACGACGCCGCGACCCACCAGGGCTGCGGCGCGGCCTGGATCTCCGGCTACGGCGGCGCTCCGATCGAGTGGTCGAGCGATTACGGCTTCGCCACGGTGAGCGACGGCCAGAGCGGCTCGAAGTACTGCGACGACCTCGCCTTCGCGCACGAGATCGGCCACAACCTGGGCGCGATGCACGACCGCGCCAATGCCGGCACGGCCGTCGGCGCCTATCCCTTCGGCTTCGGCTACGGCGTGCGCGGAAAATTCGGCACCGTGATGAGCTACGTGTCGCCGCGCATCGGCCGCTACTCCGATCCCGACACGACCTGCAGCGGGGTGCCCTGCGGGATCTCGGAGACCCGCTCCGACTCGGCGCACGACGAACTCGCGATCAGGCTCGCACGCTTGGACGTGGCGGCCTTCCGGCGCTCGCTCCACCTCGACTTTCCCTTCGGCGATCTCGGACGAGCGACCGCGGCCGCGGGCTCGGGCGTCTCCGAGGGCCGAGCGGTGGCCGTCCTGGCCGACGGCCGGGTGGTCGGCGCCGGCTTCGTCGACCGCGACGCGACTTCCTCGGTGGTCGTCGCCCGCTGGCTCGCCGACGGAAGCCTCGACACCTCCTTCGGCACGGGCGGCGTCGTCGAGCGGCAGGTGACCGGCGGCCGGGCCCGCGGCGCGGCCCTCGGCGTGCAGTCCGACGGGCGCGTGGTGGTCGCCGGGACGGTCGAGAAGTCGAGCGGGGACTCCGCCGGTTTCGCCCTTCGCCTCGGCGCCGACGGCAAGGCGGACACGACCTTCGGTCCGAACGGCCTCTACCTGCTCGGCGACGCCGGACAGAAGAGACGATTCACGTCGCTCGTGGTCTCGCCGGTGGACGACGACGTCCTCCTGGCGGGCGAGGCGGACAACGCGGCGACCGGGGCGACCTCGGCCCTCGTCGTGCGCATCGACCGCAACGGCTCGCCCCGTGCGAACTTCGGGACGGCGGGCGTCGTCCGCCACGTGGTACCCGGCGGATCGGCCCACGGCCACGGCATCGGCCTCCTGGCCGACGGCAGGATCGTCGTCGGGGGAACCCTCGAGCGGACCGACGGGCGCTCGGACATGCTCGCGCTCCGACTGCTTCCCGACGGTCGGCTCGACGCCGCGTTCGGCGGGAGCGGCCAGGTGCGGATCGACCTCGGCTCGGGTCGCGCACATGCCCAGGCGGTGGCGGTGGAAAAGGACGGCGACGTCGTCCTCGCCGGCCGCCACGAGCGCGACGGCCTGCCCGCGCTGATGGCGGCGGTCCGGATTCTCTCGACCGGCGCGCGCGACCTCGACTTCGGCAAGAGCGGCCTCTTCACGCTCGACCTCGTGAACGGCGACGCGATGGCGAACGGCGTCGCGATCGACGCGAAGAGCCGGATCTTCCTCGCGGGAAGCTACCGCGAGGCCGACGGCGCATCGAACTTCGTGACCGTCGGGCTGCGGCGGGGCGGCGTGCGTCTCAAGGCATTCGCGCAGGGAGGCGTCTCGGTGCCGACCTTCCCCGGGGAGAGCGGGACGGGCTGGGCCGTGGCGATCGGCCCCGACGGGAAGCCGGTGGTCGCGGGTGCGAAGCGAGGCGACGTGTCCGGCCAGGCCGTGGTCCTGCGGCACACGCTGGGCTGAGCCCCCCCGGGGACGTCGGGGGCGGGTTCGGCGGTGGGTCGACCCCGCCGACCCGAGCCCGTCGGCCCCAGGCTTCATTTGGCCCTTGCGCTCGCGGAGCGCACATCCGCAAGATGGGGCCCCGCCATGGCGCTTCTCACGACCTTCGCCCGTCGGGCCCCCGCGGCCTGCCTCCTGCTCGCGCTCGCCTCCGGGCAGGCCCGCGCCCAGGCAGGCGTGCCCGACCCCACCTTCGCCGGGGACGGCGTCGTCGTCGAAGGGATCGGTTCGCCCGACGACTTCGCCCAGGCGGTCGCGATCGACCCCGGCGACCGGATCGTCGTGGCGGGCTGGTCGACGACCGAGGACGCGACGCAGGTCGTGGTCGACGAGGACGCGAGCCTCCTGCGCCTTCGTCTGGACGGCAGCCTCGACCCGACCTTCGGCACGGGCGGCAGGCTTCGCGTCGTGCAGGCGGGCACCTTCGAGCGCGCGACCGCCGTCGCGGTCCAGCCGGCCGACGGGAAGATCGTCGTCGCGGGGTTCCGGCGAACGGCCGGGAACGAGGACTTCCTCGTGCTGCGCCTGCTCGCCGACGGCACGCTCGACCCGGGCTTCGGCAGCGGGGGAGTCGTGACGACGGCGATCGGCGCGACCGACGAGCGCGCGACGGCCGTCGCGATCGACGGGCAGGGCCGGATCGTCGTCGGCGGCTGGACGCTGCGCGGCAGCAACAAGGACTTCGCGGTCGTGCGCTACCTGCCCGGCGGCGGCCTCGACGCGGGTTTCGGCGACGGCGGCAGGAAGGCATTCGGCGTCGGGACCGGCAACGACGAGGTCGCGGCCGTCGCGATCCGCACCGACGGCAGGATCCTGCTCGCGGGCCACGCGGCCGACGGCGGGCTCTACGAGATGGCGCTCGTGCGCCTCGACGACGCCGGCGCACCGGACCCCGACTTCGGGGGCGGCGACGGCGTCGTCCGCCCCGACGTCGGCAGCGGCGACTCCTATGCGAGCGCGATCGGGCTTCTGCCCGGGGGGCGCATCGCCCTCGCCGGCCGGGCGAAGGTCGGCACCCCGGTGCACGCGGCACTCGTCGTCGCGACCGATTCGGGTGAACTCGATCCGAGCTTCGGGACGGGCGGCATCGTCACGGTCGCGATCGGGACGAGCTCCCGCCTCCTCGGCGTCGCCGACGGCGGATCCGGGAAGATCGTCGCGACCGGCATCGGCCGCATCGGCGGCGTCGACCAGGTCGCCGTCGCACGCTTCGACGGGCTCGGCGCGCTCGACCTCTCCTTCGGCACGGGGGGCGTGTCGACGCTCGCGACCGGGACGGGGGCGGCGCAGGCGAATGCGCTCGCCGTGCAGCGAGACGGCAAGATCGTGGTCGCGGGGTCGAGCCGCACCGGCAACGACGACGACTTCGCCGTGACGCGCTGGCTCCAGGGCCCGTGCGGAAACGGCGTCGTCGACGCGGGCGAGACCTGCGAGCACGGCTCCGAGATCTCGACCCAGTGCTGCTCGTCGGAGTGCGCACCGGCTCCGTCCGGTACCGTGTGCCGCCCGGCGGTCGACGAGTGCGACCTCGCGGAGACCTGCGACGGCTCGACCGGCGGCTGCCCCGACGACGAGGTCAGCCCCGACGTCGACGGCGACGGCCTCTGCAACGGCGTCGACAATTGTCCCGAGGCGCCGAACGCCGGGCAGGCCGACGGCGACGTCGACGGAGTCGGCGACGCCTGCGACCTGTGCACGGGCGGCGTCGCGGTCACCCGTTCGCGGCTCAAGCTCGCGAACCTCGGCGGGGTCGCGGGCGACGACAAGTTCCGCCTCGAGGGCACGCTGACGCTGCCCGGGCCGGTCGCTCTCTCGCCCGACGTGCTGCCGCTGCGCGTGGTCGTGCAGGACGCGACCGGGCGCGAGCTCGCCGACGCGCAGTTGCCGACCGACGCGTCGTGGACGCCGAACAGCAAGCGGACCTTCTGGATCTTCCGTTCTCCGACCCTGGTCGGCGGCTGGATCGACACGGCTCGCCTCGTGAGCGCGCCGACGCACCCGAACGAGGTCAAGTTCATCGTCGGTGGCGACGAGGCGACGATCACCGGCCCGAAGCCGGTGCTGCCGCTCTCGGCGACCGTGATCCTCGACGGTCCCTTCGCGGAGACGGGCTCGTGCGGTTTCGTGTCCTACCCCGGGGGCGCGCCCCGGGCACCGACCTGTCGCGGCAATCCCTCGCTGAGCAGCATCTTCTGCAAGTGAGGCGAGCCGGGCCCGCGCCCGGGCGGGAGGCGCGCGCCGTCCGGCACCGAGCGGACGCCACTCGCGGCTCCCGACGCCACCTCTCCCGGGGAGCGGATCAGCCCGCGAGTCGCGCGGTCCACCAGGTCGCGAGCGCCGCGCGAAGCATCCACGCGACGGTCCGAATCGCGTTGCCCCGCACGAGCGCATCGATCGCCGCCGGGTCGAAGCCCCTCGACAGGCGGTCGTGGAGCGGCACCTGCAGGAAGAAGGTCGACAGCCAGACGACGGCGAGGAGGGCGAGCCCGAGCCAGGCGGACCACGGCGGGACCGACGGCGGCGGCTGCAGGGCGATCCAGGCGGCGGTCGCGAGTTCGACCAGCATCGGGAGCATGACGACGAGGGAGATCCGCGTGCGGTGCTCGATCTCGTAGGCGGCGAATGCCGCGGCGCCGACGCGCGCGAACAGGGGGTAGTGCACGACCTGGACGACCGCGATCACGCCCGCCATGAAGAGGGTCGAGGCGACCTGGATCGCGAGAACCGCACCGGGGGCCGCACCGGCGCTCGTCGGGAAAGGCCCGGGAGGTCCCATCGCGGTCCCTCCCTCAGCCGAGCCGGAGTTCGGCGAGCATCGCCTCGGCGACCCGGCGGCCCGAGACCAGCGCTCCGTTGATCGAGGCCTGCTCGCACCAGTCCCCGCACTGCCAGAGCCCCGGTCGTGCGAGCGGGGGCTTCGGGGCGGTGCGGTCGGGGAGGGCGTGCGCGACCCGGTACGAGCGCAGGTGGCGCCAGCCGTCGACCTGCGCGCCGAACCAGCGGCGGAGATGCGAGGTCACGTCGTCCCGCTGGTCGGGCGACCCTTCGAGCACGGTCGCCGAGACGAGCGACCGGCCCGCCGGCGCGTACCCCGGTGCGACGTCGCTCTCGACGCAGAGGTTGTTCACCGGTCCGTCCTGCGGGCCCTCGCCGTTCAGGACGAGGATCGGCTCGCCGAGCGGCGAACGGGGTGCCGCGAAGTAGTGGCAGGTGACCGCGCGGGATCCCGAGTCGGGCAGGCCGAGCAGGCGCGCGGCCGCCGGGCCTTCGGCCGCGACGACGACGGCGCGCGCCGACAGCGTCGAGCCGTCGCCCATCCGGACGAGTCCCGGCTCGACCGCCGCGACCTCGACGCCGGTGCGCACCGTCCCGGGCGGCAGTGCGCCAGCGAGCTGGTCGGGGATCGCCTGCATGCCGAGTGCGGGAAGGGCGATGTCGCCCGACGAGAACATCTTCCACACGAACTCGAACATCCGGCTCGACGTGCGAAGGTCGCGCTCGAGGAAGACGCCTCCCAGGAAGGGGCGCAGGAACCGCTCGCGGATGGCCGGTCCGAATCCGCGCGCGTCGAGCGCGGCCGCGGTCGTCGTCTCCGGACGCCGGGCGAGCGCGTCGAGGCCCGACGCGCCGACCTCGAGCCGCAGGAGGCCGACCCGCAGCTTGTCGGACAGAGATCCGACCGGGCTGCCGAGGCCGAGCACCCCGTCGAGCGGGCGCCGGAAGGGATCCGCGACCCGGTGGAAACCGCCGTTCCATCGCACGAGGGCGCCCGGGTAGAAGGCACGCAGGTCGAGCCGGCCGTAGTCGAGTACGCGCGCCGCCTCGGGGTACGCGGTGAGCAGCACCTGGAAGCCGCGGTCGAGGCGAAAGCCGTCGACCAGGTCGGTCCGGATCCGGCCGCCCGCCGCATCCGAGCGGTCGAGCACGACGACCTCGCGGCCCGCCTCGCGCAGCACCCGCGCGCACGCGAGACCGGCGAGGCCGGCCCCGACGACGACCACCTCTGCGGACGACTCGATCACGCTCACGACGACCTCCCCGACGACATCCTTTCGAGGAGTGCGACGGCCGCCGCAAGCCCCGACAGAGCAGCTCCCTCGGCGCGGGGCGCGACGAAGGCGTCGCCCGCGAGAACGAGCGGGGGCAGGCCTCGCGCGACCCGGCAGGGGCCGTCGTGCAGGACGGCGGGCTTCGCGTAGCGCCACCCGTGGACGCGCCGGTTCCGCGCGCCGACGCGCAGCAGCGGCGCGGCTGCGCGAAGGAGCTCGCGGGCGATCTCGTCGCGATCCCGGTCGAAGTTCGCGGCGGACCAGCGGGCGGTCGCATGGATCGTGGCCGTCGGGACCGGGGAGACTCCCTTCGCCTGGTTGTCCGCGATCCACCCGATCGGCTCGCCGCCGGGTTCGAGTCCACCCGGCGCAGGCAGCGCGCTCGGCGCGTCGAGATCGGCCAGCACCGCGAGGCAGGGGTCGTAGGCCACTCGCTCGAGGGCGGCGCGATCGTCGTCGGCCAGCGCGACGCCGCCTGCGTCGAGGAGTGCGAGCGACTGCGGAACCGGCGGCGTGAGGACGAGCGCGTCCGCCTCGAGAACGGAGGTGGTGATCCGCCCGTCTCCGGCATGACCCGGGGCGACTCCTTCGTCGCCGTCGATCACGACACGCCAGTGCGGCCCTCCGCGCGGACCCGGCCGTCCACCGACCGTCTCGATCGCGGGATCGCCGAGGCCGTCGCCGGTCGCGATCGACGCGACGCGGGAGGTCGTCCGGACGTCGAGGTCGCGCGCGAGCCATCGGCCGACCGCGCTCATCCCGGGGACGCCGCGCAGGCGAACGTGCCCGTCGGTCGCGCCGCCGAAACCGCGGCACCACTCGGAGGCGACGCCGGCTCGGACCCAGTCCTCGACCATCTCCGCGAAGCGAGGGTCGCGAGCGGTCAGGAACTGCGCGCCGTGGTCCCAGCGGGCCGGGCCGTCGCGACGGGTCGCGAGCCGCCCGCCGGGAGCCCGCCCCTTGTCGAGCACGACGACGGCGAGGCCCGCATCGGCGAGTTCGCGCGCGGCGACGAGCCCGCAGAGTCCGGCTCCGACCACGATCGCCGAGCGGGGCATGTCCTCGTGGGTAGGCGACGGCGGGCAGGCGTCAAGCGGGTCGCTCCGACGAACGGAAGGGAGGAGCGACGTGGGCCCCGGGGCTCGCAAATTGACCCGTCGGCCCGGCTTGCATAGCGTCGGCCGCCGGATGCCCGCGGGAAGTCGATCGCCGTCGCGCCGGCCGCGCCGCTCGCGCGAGCCCGCCTGGGCCGACTGGGACGACCGCGAGCTGCTCGGGCTCCGATTCTGCGACCTGGCCGAGAACCTGCGCATCGAAGGATCGCGCCTCGAGGAGCGCATCGAGCAGCTCGGCCGAGACCTCGAGCGCTGCGGGATCGAACTGCGCCCGCACTTCTGGCTGTCCGACGACTGGTTCACGCCCGACGGCATCGCCGGCATGGCGATCCCGTTCTACATGGCGCACCCCCGGCTCGCGCGGCTCGAGGAGAGCCAGATGCTCGAGGTCGAGGGCGGCACGCCGGAGTGGTGCATGAAGATCCTGCGCCACGAGGCGGGCCACGTGATCGACAACGCCTACAA
>JAGWVP010000041.1 GCA_018970825.1 bacterium
CGGGTTTCCCTCGACGCCGGCCGGGGCGATCCGCGCGAGAATCGTGGCCGGGTTGCGGTCTCGATTGCCGATGTGACCGGCCTTGCCGTAGTCGCGCTCCTCGGTGTTTCCGGGAGCCGCGTTGTGGTCGTCGGTTGCGCCGAGCAGGCCGAAGCGGAACGGGTTCTCGCCGAGCTTCTGCTCCTGGACGAGCCCCTCCTTCAGCGCGTTGCGCACGTAGTTGAGCGGGGGAAAGGCCTGGTCAGGACTCGAGAGCGGGTTGAATAGCTGGAGTCGGTTCAACTTCTCGAAGCCGCAGAGTTCGTCCCCGGTGCCGAATCCCGTCCGGCACTCCGAGTCGCCCTTGTGCTGGTTCATCTCGACGAGAGGCTCCATCGCCGTCCGGCGCGAGGCGTCGGCCGCGGTGAGGCCCGTGCCGTCGGGCTTGACCGGGGCGAACATGACACCGCCGCTCGCGTTCGGGTTGTGAGGGATCGCGAGCACGTCGCAGCCGGGTCGTCCGTCGAGGCACTGATCTCGCAGCGCGTCCCAGAGTCGCTCCGCGTCGCGAGCCTCCATCGCGCTGGTCGGCAGGTCGGGGACGACCTCGTTGCGGAAGATGACGTTGCGATGGAGATTGTTGCCGCCCGGCTGGAGAGACCACTCGTAGGCGACGAACGTCGTGAAGTCGCAGGCCGCCGTCCGGTCGTAGTGCTGCTCGGCCGCGGCCTGCGTGTCCTGCCAGACGAGCGAAGCCTGCTCGAGGCAGAGTTCGCCGCGGGCGCCGCACCAGGCGTAGCGGGTGGCCCCCGGCTGGCCGTAGGTCAGCAGGAACTGGATGACCGGGAGGGGCGGCAGGAGGGTCGGCTTCTCGGGAAGGGGGGCCGCGAGCTGCTTCCGCGCCGAGACGCACTCCGGCGAGTCGTGGCCCGGGAGCCCGGGCGTGAGGCAGATTTGCATCTCGCCGAACTGCTCGGCGTGGTCGGTGACGGCGGTGAAGTCGAGCGGCCGGCGCAGTCGCGCCGTGCGGGTGGGGCGGCCCTGCGCGTCCCACGGCGGCAGCCCGAGAGGCTCGCCCTTGGCGAAACGGTAGGCGCCGCGCGGGTCGTCCTTCGTGCCCGCGAACACGGCGTCGGAGGAGTAGGCCGTGTGGATGTGGGTCTCGCCGAACCAGGGCTGGCGGTAGACGTCGAAGCTCGCGCACGGCTCGCGGCGCTCCGTCCTCGCCCAGGGGCCCGGCGGGGCGGCGAGGGCCGGTGTCGCGAGAGCGCACAGAGTCGCGAGGGTGGCGACGGATCGGAGGTGGCGGTTGCGGAGTCGTCGGCTGTTCGACATCGGGACATCCCTCCTCGAGGCGGGGCGAAGGTGGCGGGCCGCCTTGCGGGCCCGGCAGAGCGTCACCGGGCGAGCAAGATGTGCAGCAGGGCCGCGACGAGCGCGACGACGAGCCCCACCCAGGCGCGGGGACTCATGAAGAACCCCGCCATCGGCTTCGTCGGAAACGAGAACGTGACGGGCATCGCCGCCACCTTGAAACGGTGGGCCGCGGCGAAGCGCGGGTCCACCACCAATTCCATCATGTCGCGGCGGCTGCGGTACCGCATGTAGCCGACGATCGTCCATCCCGGGTCGGGCGGCACGTTCCAGCTGTCGACGTAGCCGCCGATCGCGCGCGCGCCGAGCAGCGGAAAGCCGGCCCGGCGCAGCAGCGCCGGGAAGAAGTCCTTCATGTAGACTTGGAACACGTCGCGGGCCGGCATCTTCTCGCCGGTCGTCGGGTGCGCGACGGGTTCGGACGAGAGCTTCACCAGGTTCACCATCGCGAACTCCCGCCCGTCGTCGGCGGCGAGAAACGCGCGCATGCTCGCGACTTCCGCCTCGTTCTCGAGCGACTCGGGCGGCAGTCTCGACACGAGGTCGTCGATCTCGGCAGCGGCGAGCGGTCGGGGGATGCCGTCGTACCACAGCCGGAAGGCGGCGTAGACGAGGGCCGCCCCGCCCCAGATCCAGAGCGGGCTCATGCCTGCACCGGGTGCGAGGGCTGCCGGCCCTGCTCGAGGTCGGCGTTGCGCTGGCGCAGGCGACGGTGGGTCACGTCGTGGGTGATGATCCAGAAGCGATTCTCGCGGATCGCGTCGACGACGCGCCCGGCCACGTCGTCGGGAGAGAGCGCGGTCGTGTTCATGAGCTGCGCGATCTGGTCGATCGGGATCGACGGCGGCTGCGGCAGGCCGAGCGCGGGCGGTGCGTTGCGGGTGGACTCGAAGATCCGCGTCGACACCAGTTCCGGGCACAGGCAGGAGACGCCCACCCCGGTGTTCTCGAGCTCGAGAGCGAGCGATTCCGAGAGCCCGACGACCGCGTACTTCGTCGCGCAATAGGCCCCGACGAGCGGCGTCGGGATGAGCCCGGCCTCGGAGGCCGTGTTGACCACGTGCCCGACGCCCTGCGCCACCATGAGCGGCGCGAAGGCCTGCACGCCGTAGGCGACGCCGAGCAGGTTCACGTCGACGATCCAGCGCCAGAGGGCCGGCCTCGTCTTGAGCAGCGGTCGTCCGCCCGCGACGCCCGCGTTGTTGCACAGCACGTGGACCGCCCCGAAGGCCGCGAGGGTCTCGTCGCGCAGGCGCGCCACCTGCTCGGGATCGCCGACGTCGCACGGCACGGCGCGCACGCGGCCCGACCCGTCGTCGAGGCGCTCGGCCTCGCGCTCGAGAGCGGAGCGCTCCACGTCGGCCATGACGACCGACATGCCCTCGTCGAGGAATCTCCCGGCGAGCCCGAGCCCGATGCCCGACGCGGCCCCCGTCACGACGGCGACCCGCCCCGCGATGTCCATGTCCCGAAACCTCCTACGCTTGTCGCTGGAATTGGCACCGTATATGTTGATAGCCCCGCGCCTGGCAAACGGTTTTCCTGCCACGCGGCGAGAAAGGCCGACCCATGAAGGTGCTGCGCACCCCCGACGAGCGCTTCGCGAACCTCCCGGGGTTCCCCTTCGCACCCCACTACGTGGACGTGCCCGACGGCGAGGGAGGGACGCTGCGGGTCCACCACCTCGACGAGGGCCCCCGCGACGGGAAGGTCGTGCTCCTGATGCACGGCAACCCGTCGTGGTCCTACCTCTGGCGCAAGGTGATCCCGCCGCTCGTCGCCGCCGGCCATCGCTGCGTCGCCCCGGACCTGGTCGGGCTCGGTCGCTCCGACAAGCCGGCCGAGTTCTCCGATTACTCGGTCGCCCGCCACGTCGAGTGGATGCGCGCGGCCCTGTTCGACCGGCTCGACCTGCGCGACGTGAACCTCGTCTGCCAGGACTGGGGCGGCGTGATCGGGCTCCGGCTCGTGGCCGAGCATCCCGGGCGCTTCCGCTCGGTGCTGGCCGCGAACACCGGTCTCCCGACCGGGCAGACGCCGGTCAGCGAGGACCTGCGCAAGTGGCCGGAGTTCGCGAAGTCGCTGCCGACCTTCGACGTCGGCCAGCTCGTGAGCATGGGCTGCACGAAGGGCCTCTCGCCCGCGGAGGTCGCGGCCTACGACGCGCCGTTTCCCGACGAGTCGTACAAGGCGGCGGCGCGCAGCTTCCCCGGGCTGATCCCGATGACGCCCGACGACCCGGCGGTCCCCGACCAGCTGCGCGCCTGGGAGTCCCTCGACCGCTTCGAGAAGCCCGTCCTGTGCGCCTTCAGCGACAAGGACCCTTTCAACCGGGGCGGCAACAAGGCGATCGAGAAGCGGGTCCCCGGCGCCCAGGGGCAGCCGCACACGACGATCGTCGGCGGCGGCCACTTCCTGCAGGAGGACTGCGGCGAGGAGCTCGCGCGGGTCGCGCTCGACTTCCTGTCGCGACAGGGCTGAGGCGGGCGCGGCGGCCGCTCAGGCGAAGCAGCCGCCGTCCACCCGGACCTCGGCCCCGGTGACGTGCGCGCCGTCGTCGCTCGCGAGCATCGCGACCACCCCGGCGACGTCGGCCGGCGAACCAGAGCCCTTCGGCGCCATGACCCGCTTCACGAGTTTCCAGTCGCCGCCTTCGGGCATCTGGAACTGGCCGAAGATCGGGGTCGCGATGTCGCACGGCAGGACGGCGTTCGCGCGCACGCCGAGCTTGCCGTAGTCGATCGCGATCGACTTCGTGAGCGCGAGCACGCCTCCCTTCGAGGCCGCGTAGGCGCCGGCGTAGGGCTGGCCGTGCACGGCGGCGGTCGAGGACACGTTCACGATGTTGCCGCGGCTCTCGAGGAGGTGCGGCAGGGCCGCCCGGCAGGTGAAGAAGGTGCCGCTCAGGTTGATCGCGATCACCCGGTTCCAGTCCTCGGTGCGAAGCTCGTGCAGCAGGTCGGCGCGAAGGATCGCGGCGACGTTCACCAGCGCGTCGAGCCGACCGAAGCGCGCGACGCAGGCGGCGACCGAGGCTTCGACTTCCGCCTCGTCGCTCACGTCGCAACGCCGCGTCTCGACCTCGGCGGGGCGCAGGTCGGCCCCCAGGGAGGACAAGGCCTCCTCCTGCACGTCGAGCGCGCACAGCCGTGCCCCTTCGGCGGCGAGGCGCTCCGCCACCGCGCGGCCGATCCCCGAAGCGGCTCCCGTGACGAGGACGACCCGGTTCTCGAAACGACCCATGGCGCGACCCTAGGCGAGCCGGCCGGGCGGGATCAAACACCGGCTTCGGCGATCTCCGCGGCTCGCCGCACGAGTTCGGGTGCGCGGAGCGCCCGTGAGACGCGGTCGAACTCGGGCGTCGGGCCCCGCCATCGCCAGGCATCGACCGAGGCCCCGACCGGCGCGTCGGTGCGCAACGTCGCGAGGCGTCGGAAGAGCATCGCCGTCTCGCGATCCTCGCGCAGCACCGCGGCGAGGCGGTCCGCCCCCCGAACCGCGACGCCCCACCGTGCCGGGTCGTCGGGGATGGCCTCGAGGTGCGCATGGCGGCCGAGCACCGCCGAGGCCGATTTCGCGCCCCAGCCCCGCAGGCCCGGGAAGCCGTCGGCCGAGTCCCCGACGAGCGCGAGCCAGTCGGGAATCGATGCGGGGCCGATGCCCCAGCGCGCGCGCACCGCCTCCTCGTCGACCACGAGTCCGCGGCGGCGATCGAGTTGCACGACGCGTTCCCCGGACACGCACTGCGCGAGGTCCTTGTCCGGGGTGCAAACGAACACGCGACTCACCCTCGGATCGCGCCTCGCGAGCGCCGAGGCGGACGCGAGCGCGTCGTCCGCCTCGTGCTCGATCATCGGCCAGACCGCGAGGCCGAGGGCTCCGAGGGCGTCTTCGAGCGGACCGAACTGGGAGTGGAGCACGGGGTCCATGCCCTCGCCCGTCTTGTATCCCTCCCAGAGCTCGTTGCGGAACGACTCGATCACGTGGTCGGTCGCGACGCCGACGTGCCGGGCCCCCTCGCGCAGGAGTCCCAGCATGGATCCGAGCACACCGCGCACCGCGCCGACCTCGCGACCGCGGACGTCCTCGTGCGGCGGAAGCCCCGCGTAGAAGTGGCGGAACAGCTCGTAGGTCCCGTCGACCACGTGGACCGGGAACCTCGCGGAGCGGGCAGCCATCGGCCCGACTCCTATCCCGGTCCGCTTGCGGAGGCACGTCGATTCGTGATTCGCCCGGCGCGATGAAGGATCTGCGCAATCGCGTCGCGGTGGTCACGGGTGCGGCGAGCGGCATCGGGCTCGCGCTCGCCGAGCGTTTCGCCACCGAGGGAATGAAGCTCGTGCTGGCCGACGTCGAGGAGAAGCCTCTCGCGGAAGCGGTGGCCGGCCTCGAGTCGCGAGGGGCGGCCGTCGTCTCCGCGATCGTCGACGTCTCGCGCCCGGAGCAGGTCGAGGCCCTCGCCGAGCAGGCCTGGAAGGCCTTCGGCGGGGTGCACGTCGTCTGCAACAACGCGGGCGTGAGCGCGGGCGGACGCTCGTGGGAAATTCCCGAGGGCGACTGGGAGTGGGTCCTCGGGGTGAATCTCTGGGGCGTCATCCACGGCATCCGCACGTTCGTGCCCCGGATGCTGAAGCAGGGCGGACCGGGCCACGTCGTGAACACGGCCTCGGTCGCGGGATTGCTCGCGAGCCCGGGCATGGGTCCCTACAACGTGAGCAAGTTCGGCGTCGTCGCGCTCTCGGAGACCCTGCAACACGAGCTCGCGATGGAGGGCTCCGAGATCAAGGTGTCGGTGCTGTGCCCGGGCTGGGTGAACACGAAGATCGCGGATGCCGACCGCAATCACCCGGCCGGCCCGGAGCGGCGCCCCGGGAACCCCCAGTTCGAGGCCATGCGCGACGTCGTGCGCGGGCTGATCTCGAAGGGACTCGCTCCCGCCGCCGTGGCCGACCGCGTCGTCGAGGCGATCCGCGAGGAGTACCTCTACATCCTCACCCACCCGGATTTCCTGCCGATGATCCGCAACCGGATGGACGCGATCCTCGAGCACGGCGAGAAGGGCGTCACGCTGCACTGAGCCGCGCGCGGGGAGTTCGCCGCCGCGGCCGAACCCGGTCAGTCGTTCTGGTCGTCCACGTCGACGACGACGTGGGCGAGGTCGTTCGAGGCGTCGGGCTCGACGTTGCCCGGAGCCGAGGTCGTCGCCCGGAGTCCGAACGTGCAGCGCCCGGGGCTGCGCTTGCCCCCTGCCGTGAAGTCGGCCGCGGACACGGTGACGGTCGCGGACACCGAGGCCTGCCGGCCCGCCGCGACGACCACCGGAGTCGTGTCGACCGAGGCGATCCCGGCCGGGCAGTCGCCGACGTCGATGCTCGGGACGATCGCGTGACCGGCGGCATCCGAGGGCGCGGACGGGTCGCCGTTGCCGATCCGGAGCCGCAGCTTCTTCGAGGTGGAGAGGGTGCCGGCACGCAGGACCACCCGGAGCGGCTTCACCGCGACGGCATGGGACTCGTGGCGAGCCGAGGTCGCGGCATCGTTCGCATCGAACACGTCCACGTCGAAGACGGCCTGCGCGTTGCGCGAGGTCGGGTCACCCGAGTTCGGCAGGGTCGTCACCGCCTCGAGCGACACCGTGCAGCGGGCGGGCGCCGACGGCGTGGCGCTCGCGAGGGATGCCGAGGAAGCGACGAGCCGGAGGCTCGCGGTCGCCGTCCGCCCCGGCAGTAGGACCACGGAGGACTGGTCGCCCGCGGTCCTCGGATCGAAGTCCGGAAGCCCGTCGACCAGTCCCGGACAACTGCTCGCGGAAGCGACGAGCGCGACCGTGTTCGTCGCGAAGCCGGCGGGGTCGAGGTTTCGCACCTTCACCGTGACCGTCTTCGCGGCCTCGGCCGTCCCGGCCGGGATCGAGAGCCGGACCGGCTTGGGAACGTCCACGACGAGGTCGTGGGGCGCCGGAGTGGGCAGGGGCGACGGCGAGGGTGTCGGCGGAGGCAGGGTCGGCCCGGGCGTCGGGCTCGGGACGGGCGTCGCAGTGGGAACCGGCGTCGGCGTCGGCACGGTCTTCACGATCGAGAATCGGTCCCGGACCGTGCCGGTCGAGTCGACGAAGCGGGCGTCGAGCACCTCGCCGTCCACGTCGAGCACGAGCGAGCCGAGCGTGTTCAGCGACACCTGCATGACGGGGTGGTTCAGGCTTCCCCCGCCCGCCTGGCCCGAGCTGCCGGCGACCGCGTAGACCGCGCCGCCGTGGGACACGGCCGAGGGGCCCTGCTTGCCGTAGGCGCCGTCCCCGTCGGGGTCGCCGTCGCCGGCATCGACCATCATCCCGGCCGTGAGCGTCGACGAGAGCCCGTAGTGCCCGTCGAGCAGCACGCTGCGCTCGTAGGAGTGGCTATGGCCCGTCAGCACGAGGTCGACGCCGTGCGCCTCGAGGATCGGCAGTGCGTTGGCGCGCATGTCGACGAGCTGGCTCTCAGCGTCGGAGTCGTGCGAGCCCTTGGTGTAGGGCGGGTGGTGCCAGAAGGCGACGATCCACTCCTGGTCGGTCGCCTGCAGGTCGTCCGCGAGCCAGGTGAGCATCGGACCGCCGACGGCTCGCGAGCTCTCCTGCGAGTCGAGGCAGACGAAGTGCACGTTCGCCCAGTCGAAGGAGTAGTAGGCCTCGGTGCCCGAGGCGACGCCGCCCGCCTCGGCCGCGGTCGGCAGCGTGAAGATGTCGTAGTAGGGGCCGGTCTGCGTCGCCGAGTCGGCCGACGCTCCGTCGTGGTTGCCGAGCGTCGCCCAGAGCACCTCGCGGCGCAGGTGGTCGGGATAGGTGTCGAAGACCGCTGCCTGGTACTCGGCGTCGGTGCCGGAGTTGTAGGCGTTGTCTCCGAGCATGAGCCACAAGTCGGTGCCTCGGGCGCCGGTGAAGGCGTCGTAGGCGTCGCGCACGGCCCGGGCCGAGACGCTCGCCGTGCCGGAGTCGCCGAGAACCCAGATCCGCGTCGCCTGCGAGGTCCCGACCGCGGGCGGGGTCGTGAAGCGCGTGGACGAGTCGCCGCCGTCGAGCACGTTCGTCGTCGAACCGATCGAGTAGAAATACGTCGTGGCGGGAGAGAGGCCCGGGATCCGCACGACGTGCTCGGTGGTCGAGGTGGCGTCGTCGGCCACCTGGTCGAGGTTCGCTGCGTCGGTCCCCCAGCGCACGCGACTGTCGGTGGCGACGTCGGTTCGCCAGCGCACCGTGACGGCGTCGGGCGTACCCGCCTGCAGGTAGGGGCCGCGGGTCACGAGGACGCTCGCATCGGACCCGAGGAGCTGGAGGTCGAAGCTCAGGTCGCTGCTCGATCCGCTCGACTGGTGCATCTCGACCGCGAGCACGTTGCCGCCTTCGGCGAGCGCCGCGGGCGAGATCGAGAAACTCTGCCAGGCCGACTCGTCGGCCCCCGAGATCGCGGTCGAGGCGAGCGTGGAGGCCGTGATGGCGCCGACCGGCATGTTGCTGCGCGCGATCTCGGTCCCGTTCAGGTAGACGACCGCTCCGTCGTCGCGGACCAGCCGAAGGTCGAGACGCACGAGACCCGCGACACCGGTGGCCGTGAAGCTCCTGCGGAACCAGGTCGTCACGTACTTCGAGGCGGAGTTCGGCCCGTAGCCGACGGTCGTGGACTCGTCGCCGTCGCCGTAGCCGAGCTGGGCATCGCCGCTCGACCAGGACGAGTCGTCGAAGGCGGGCTGACGCCACGCGGTACCCTGGTCGGTTCCCCCGTCGAAGTATTTCCAGGCGTCCCCGCTCGCGACGAAGGTCGTGGTCCCCGCCCGGGCCGCCCCGGGCGCGACCACGACGAGAAGGAGTGCTGCCGCCATCCAGCCGAGACGGCCGGCGAGTGCCTGCGGACGATCGGTTCTCGCGAACACGGCTCCTTCGTATGCAGGACGGCCGGGTTCGGACAACGGCGGTTGTTCCCGGGGCGGATGCGGAGTCCCGAGGAACGGGCTCCGCGTCCCGCCGGGGCCGACCCGGAGCCGACGATCTCAGGGGGTCGGCGATGCGGCCGACGCGGACGGGTTGGTCCGGGCGAGCCCGTCCGAGGCTCGCCTCTCGAGCTCGACGGGGACCGGTCGACCGCGGCTCGCCCGCGCCCGGATCTCGGCGATCGCCGCCGAGAACGCCTCGCGGGCGGCGTCCCGGCGTCCCGCGGCCTCGAGCACTTCCGCTCGCCTCAGCTCCCAGGTGCCGCGCGGCGCCCGGCCCGCCCGGGCGCGGTCGATGCGGCGAAGCGCGCCGTCGAAGTCCTCCCGCCGCACCTCGAGGTCGACCGCCAGATGGTCGATCGCGGGCACGGCTCCGAGCCTTGCGCGGCCCTCGTCGAGGCCGCGCAGGGCCTCCGCCACGTCGCCCGCCGCGGCGCGCGCGCGCGCCCGCTCGATCACGTGATCGGGCTCGGGACGGGCACGGCCCCGCAGAAGCCGGTCCCACGCCTCCGCGGCTTCGGACGGTCGCCCGGCCGCCGCGAGCAGGCGTGCCCGGACGGCGAGCCCGCGGGGGTCGTCCGGCTCCGTCCGCAGGTGGCGATCGATCGCCTCGAGGCCGCGCACCTGCATCCCAGCTGCGAGACAGACTTCGGCGCGGGATCGGTCGAGAGCGGGCAGGTTGGGGTCGCGAAGCGCCGCCACGTCGAAGGCGTGCAGAGCACCCGCGACGTCGCCCGACTCGGCGAGCAGGCGACCCCGCTCGAGCCAACCCCGGGCGTCCGGCTCCTTCCCGGCTTCCCGATCGCCCTCGTCGAGGACGGAGCGCCGCTCGCCGACCGTCGGGTGGGCCTCGGCGGGGCCGGCCCCGAGCAGGCAGGACGAAAGCGAGGCGGCTGCGAGGAAGACCCGCGCCGCGCGCGACGGCGCGGCGTTTCCGCCCTTCCCGGATCGATTCACGGCCGGGAGCAGATCACGACCGCGCGAAACGCGCACCCCCGGGCTCGAGCGGCCCCGAATCGTGCCGGGAGAGGCTCGGGCCGTTCGAGACCCATCGACCCGAACGGCGGTTGACGTGCCCCCGATCGGACTTACGGTCGGGGCCATGGAGCGACTCAGGCTGATCTCCCTCGACGACACCGTCGTGTTCCCGAACATGACGGTCACCCTCGGCGTGGACGTGGGCGACGAGAGCCGAGTGCTGCTGCTGCCGAAGCACGAGCAGGAGTATGCCAAGGTCGGCGTCATCGCGGACGTCCTCGACCGGGTGAAGATGCGCGGCCGCGTGACGGCCGTGGTCCTGAACGGCGTCACCCGCGGCGAGCCGATGGGCGCCGCCACCCCGGGTTCCGACGGCAGCCTCTGGGTCGAGGTGGAGCCCCGCCCCGACGAGCCGGTGCCGCCCGTGCTGACGCAGAACCTGGAGCGAGAGTTCCGCGCCGTCGTCGAGGAGATCCTCGAACTGCGCGGGGACGACGGTCGGGCGCGAGCATTCGTGCGCTCGATCACCGAGCCCGGATCGCTCGCCGATGCATCGGGCTACTCGCCCGACTTGAACTTCGGCCAGAAGACCCGCCTGCTCGAAACCCTCGCGGTTCCCGATCGCCTCCAGATGGCGCTCGACCTGCAGCGCGAGCGACTCGCCGAACTGCAGGTGCGCAAGCGCATCCGCGAGGAAGCCGAGTCCGGCGCCCAGAAGCAGCAGCGCGACTACCTCCTGCGCAAGCAACTCGACTCGATCCGCAAGGAACTCGGCGAGGACGACGCGGCGGTGGTCGGCGACTACCGCCAGAAGATCGAGGAATCCGGCATGCCCGAGGCCGTGCGCGCCCAGGCCGAGCGCGAACTCGCCCGCCTCGAGCGCGTCGGCGACGCGAGCGTCGAATCCTCGATGATCCGCACCTACCTCGACTGGCTGGTGGCCGTGCCCTGGTCGAAGCGCTCCGAGGAGCAGCTCGACCCGGCCCACGTCCGCGAGGTCCTCGACGCCGACCACGCCGGCCTCGACGACGTGAAGAAGCGCATCACCGAGTACATGGCCGTGCGCAAGCTGCGCGTCGAGCGCGGCGTACCCGACGACAAGCGGTCGGGCGCGATCCTGACGCTGATCGGCCCTCCGGGCACGGGCAAGACCTCGATCGGCGAGTCGATCGCGCGCGCGACCGGGCGCAAGTTCGTCCGCATGTCGCTCGGCGGCGTCCGCGACGAAGCCGAGATCCGCGGACACCGCCGCACCTACATCGGCGCCCTGCCCGGGCGGCTGGTGCGGGCGCTGCGCGATGCGGGCACGATGAACCCCGTCATCCTGCTCGACGAGGTCGACAAGGTCGGCGCCGACTGGCGCGGCGACCCCTCGGCGGCGCTGCTCGAGGTGCTCGACCCCGCGCAGAACCACTCGTTCCGCGACCACTACCTCGACGTCGAACTCGACCTCTCGCAGGTGCTCTTCCTCGCGACCGCCAACGTCGCGGACTCGATCCCGGGCCCGCTGCTCGACCGCATGGAGGTGATCCGCTTCGACGGGTACACGCTCGACGAGAAGCTCTCGATCGCGAAGGGCTACCTGTGGCCGCGCCAGGTCGAGCGCAACGGGCTGCGTCCCGAGGAGGTCGTCGCCGACGACGACACGCTCCGGCTCGTGATCGACCAGTACACCCGCGAGGCCGGCGTGCGTCAGCTCGAGCGCGAGATCGGCACGTTGATGCGCAAGGCGGCGACCCGGATCGCGGTCGGCGACGCTCCCTCGCCGCTCGTGATCGACGAGGCCTGGGTGCGCGAGGCGCTGGGCAAGCAGAAGGTGTTCCACGAGGCCGCGGCCCGCACGGCGGTGCCGGGCGTGGCGACCGGGCTCGCGGTGACCGGCACCGGCGGCGACGTGCTGTTCGTGGAGGCCAA
>JAGWVP010000670.1 GCA_018970825.1 bacterium
CACTCGCCCCGGATCGGCCGTTCGGGGTCCCCTCCGGGGCGGCTCCCGCCCGGGCCGAGACGGCTCCGCCTGCTGCCGTCCCGGCCACGGCCTCGGCCCGCGACCTCCTCGACCGCGCGCGGGTCTTCGATCGCACGACCCGGGCCTGGAAGGACCGCGAGCAGCGCCTCGCGCTCTCGATCCGCGACGGTCGGGGCGGGGAGCGCAAGCGCGATCTCGTCATGAAGACCCTGCGCGGCGACGGCGGCGAGGACAAGACGATCACCGTCTTCCTCTCCCCGCCGGAGGTCCGCGGCACGGCGTTCCTGCAGTTCGCCCACCGGGACCGGGACGCGGAACAATGGTTGTGGCTCCCCGCGCTCGGCCGATCGCGACAGATCTCGTCGAACGCGAAGGAGGAGAGCTTCGTCGGGACCGACTTCAGCTACCGCGACCTGGAGCTGCTGACCGACGTCCTCGAATGGAGCGAGGAGGAGGCCGCCTCGCGGCTTCTCGGGAAGGAGGCGCTCGACGACCACGAGGCCGCGCGCATCGAGCTCGTCCCGCGACGCAAGGACGTCGGCTATCGCCGGATCGTGATCCTGCTCGAGACCCCGGACCTCGTCCTGCGCCGGATGGAGTTCTACGGCGAGGAGGACTCGCCGAAGAAGGTCCTTCGGCTCGACGACGTGAAGCTCGTCGGGAGCATTCCGACGGCGGGGCGACTCGAGATGTCGCGCCCCGCAGGCGGCACCAGCACCGTCGTCGACGTGCGCGACGTGCGCTACGACCAGGGCCTGCCCGCGTCGGCCTTCACGCAGGGCGAACTCGAACATGCCGGCGAGGGACTCGCGGAGTGAGCGTCGCTCGAGGCGCGGGCCGGGCGCCGATCGGGGCCCGTGCGCTGGTCGCACTCGCGCGCAAGGGAGGCGAGATCGGCCTCCGCCACTTCCGCCGCGCCGAGGTGGAGGGGAAGGCCGATTCGAGCCTCGTCACGGTCGCCGACCGCGAGATCGAGCGCGCGATCCGCAAGGCGGTCGCCGCCACGCATCCGGAGGTGGCGCTGCTCGGCGAGGAACTCGGAACGCGCGGCACGCCGGGCAGGGGCTGGGCGCTCGCGATCGACCCGATCGACGGGACCGACGCCTACGTCGCCGGGCTCCCCACGTGGTCGATCTCGATCGGTCTCCTGCAGGACGGGCTGCCGGTCGCGGGCGTCGTCTGGCTGCCCGCGTTCCGGGACCTCTACCTCGCCTACGGCGGCGTGCTGCGCTGGAACGGCGAGATCGTGCCCCGCGGCGGCGTGGCGCCGCGCCACACCGGCTTCGTGCTGGCCTATTCGGAGTTCCATCGCCGGCTCGCGCTCCGCTTCGGAGGCGGCAGCCGCAAGATGCGCTCGCTCGGATCGACCGCCTACCACCTGGCACTGGTCGCCCGCGGCGCCGCCGAGGCCGCGATCGTGGGGCGAGTCCATCTCTGGGACGTGGCGGCCGGCGCGGCGATGCTGTCGGCAGTCGGCGGGGACCTCGTGTCCCTCGGGTCGGGCAAGGCGCTCGACCCGCGCCCGATGCTCGACGGCTCGCCGTCGCGGGACTTCCTCGTCGCCGCCCGGGAAGGCGCCCTTCCCGGAGTGCTCGCCCGCATCCGCCGAAGGTAGGTCTCCCCGATGAACCCGGGGCCGGCGGATCCCGACCTGCCGCCGAGGGTCGGCGCGAGAGAGTCGCGTCCGCCGCCGTCCCGGCCCGGGCGCAACCGGACTCGCGAGGACTCGCCACCCGCAGCGAGAGCCGCGACACCGCCGTCGCCCTCAGGCTCAACCGACCGCGGGATCGCTGCCGAGGGGTTCCCACGGGAGCCGCAGCCGCTCGTGCCCGACCATGCACGGCGGTCCGTCGGCATGGAAGAACCCGAGTCGGGCCGCCTCGTCCACCAGCACGACGCTCGACGAGCGT
>JAGWVP010000671.1 GCA_018970825.1 bacterium
GAAGGTCGTGCCGAGCCTCGTTCAGCTCGAGAGCTACCGCAGCGTTCTAGGGCTCGTGAAGAAGCACGTGAGGAGCGAGAAGCTCCGGCAGGTGTTCTCGTTCCACCCGCTGCTCGTGGGCGGCGACCCGCAGCACGCCCCCGCGATCTACGCGCTCATCTGCTACCTCGAGCGCCAGTGGGGCGTCCACTTCGCCCGCGGCGGAACGGGCGCGGTCGTGCAGGCGCTGGTGCGGCTGATCGAGGACCTCGGCGGCACGATCCGGCTGTCGTCTCCGGTCGAGGAGATCCTCGTCGAGGGCGGCCGTGCCCGGGGCGTGCGGATCGAGGGCGGCGAGGTGCTGCGATCGGACGTCGTCGTCTGCAACTCCGACGTGAGCTGGACCTACCAGAAGCTCGTGCGGCCGGAGCACCGGCCGCACAACTCCGACGCGAAGCTGCGGCGGATGCGCTACAGCATGAGCCTCTTCCTGATCTACTTCGGGACGAAGCGGACCTACCCGGACCTCGCGCACCACACGATCCTGCTCGGGCCGCGCTACGAGGGACTGCTCGACGACATCTTCACGAAGCACCGGCTCGCGAAGGACTTCAGCCTCTACCTGCACGCGCCGACGCGATCGGACCCCTCGCTCGCCCCGCCGGGTTGCGAGGCCTTCTACGTGCTCTCGCCGGTGCCGCATCTCGCCGGCGACACCGACTGGAGCCGCACGAAGGAGTCCTACCGCGACGCGATCTACGACTACCTGGAGCGGACCTGCATCCCGGGGCTGCGCGAGAACCTCGTGACCGAGCGACTGTTCACGCCCGAGGACTTCCGCGACGAGCTCTCGAGCCACCTGGGCGCCGCCTTCAGCTTCGAGCCGCGCCTCACGCAGAGCGCGTACTTCCGGGCGCACAACGCGTGTCCGGACGTCGACGGGCTCTTCTTCGTCGGGGCAGGCACGCATCCGGGCGCGGGGCTTCCCGGCGTGCTCTCGAGCGCGCGCGCGACCGACTCGCTCATCCCGGCCGTCGGCCGGCGCACCGTGGGCGGTGGTGCGGCCGGTGGGCGACCGGCCGCCTGACGCGGTCCCGGGACCGCTCGTGACGGCGGATCCGCTGCGCGCGACCGGCGTCACGGGTGCGGTCGCGCCTCCGGTGCGGGCCGGGGCCACCGCCGAGGACCTCGCCTTCTGCGACGACGTGATCCGCCGCAACTCGCGCAGCTTCCACGTGGCGTCGAGGCTCCTGCCGCGCGTCGTCCGGCAGCGCGCGATCGCGACCTACGCGTTCTGCCGCGGTGCCGACGACGACGTCGACGTCGCGTCGGGCGAGGCCGAGGCGCGCACGCGCCACCTCGCGACCCGCGATCGTCTCGACCGGCTCTACGCCGGACTTCCGATGGACGACCCGGTGGGCCGCGCGTTCGCGGGCGTCGTCGCCGCCGCGGGCATCCCGCGCGAGGAGCCCGAAGCGCTGCTCGACGGCATGGCGCAGGATCTCGGCGTCGTCCGCATGGCCGACGAAGACGACCTGCTGGTCTATGCCTACCGCGCCGCCGGCGTGGTCGGGTGCATGATGAGCCGCATCATGGGCCGGTCCGACGACGAGGCGCTGCGGCGCGCGATCGACCTCGGCATCGGCATGCAGCTCACGAACGTCGCGCGCGACGTCGGAGAGGACGCGGCGCGCGACCGCGTCTACCTGCCCGCCGACTGGCTCGCCGCCGCCGGCAGTTCGGTCGACGAGGTACTGGAGCGTCGTCCGACGCCCGGCGTGCTCGCGACGAACCGTCGCGTGCTGGCGCTCGCCGAGCGCTACTACGAGAGCGGCATCGGCGGGATCCGGCTGCTGCCGGCGCGCTGTCGCCCCGCGATCCTGACGGCGGCGCTCACCTACCGCGAGATCGGGCGACGGGTGCTCGCGCGCGGCGGCGACGGGGTGAG
>JAGWVP010000672.1 GCA_018970825.1 bacterium
CTTGTCCTCCTGCAGGTCGCGGTTGTAGGCGAGCGGCAGTCCCTTCAGCGTGGTGAGGATCGAGACCAGCGCGCCGTAGACCCGCCCGGTCTTGCCGCGGACGAGCTCGGCCACGTCGGGGTTCTTCTTCTGCGGCATCATCGAGCTGCCGGTCGCGAACGCGTCGGGCAGGAGGAGGAAGCCGAACTCCTGCGTCGACCAGAGCACGATCTCCTCGCCCAGCCGCGAGAGGTGCATCGCGAGAATCGAGGCCGCCGCGAGGAACTCGGCGACGAAGTCGCGGTCGGAGACCGCGTCGAGCGAGTTGCGCGACACGCCCTCGAACCCGAGGTCCCGGGCGACGCGCTCGCGGTCGATCGGGAAGCCCGCACCGGCGAGTGCGCCCGACCCGAGCGGCATCACGTTCGCGCGGCGGCGGGCATCGGCGAGGCGGTCGGCGTCGCGCAGCAGCATCTCGACGTGCGCGAGCCAGTGGTGGGAGAGCAGCACGGGCTGCGCGCGCTGGAGGTGCGTGTAGCCCGGCAGGACGACGCCCAGGTCGGAGCGGGCGCGACCGAGGAGCGCCCGAACGAGGTCGCCCACGTCGGAGACGGTCGCGTCGATCTCGTCTCGCAGCCAGAGCCGCAGGTCGGTCGCGACCTGGTCGTTGCGGCTGCGGCCGGTGTGGACCTTGCCCCCGACGGCGCCGACGATCTCGGTGAGCCGCCGCTCGACGGCCATGTGGACGTCCTCGTCCTGCGGGCGGACCTCGAAGCGGTTCGTCTCGATCTCGCGCAGGACGCGGCCGAGCCCGCGCTCGATCTTCGCGGCCTCCTTCGCAGTCAGCAGCCCCGCCCGCCGCAGCCCGCGCACGTGGGCGACCGAGCCTCGGATGTCGTGGCGCGCCATCGCGAGGTCGGTCGCGATCGAGGTGCTGAAGGCCTCGACCGCGGGATCGGTGGGCTCGCGGAAGCGCCCCGCCCAGGCCTTGGCCGGGGCGGCGGCTCGGGGTTTCGCGACGGCCTTCTTCGGGCGCGGGGTGCGTGGCATCGCGGCCGGATTACCACGGCGCGCCCGCGCGCTCCACGACCGGCCGGTCGTCCGTGGCGGTCAGCCCTGCTTGAGCTTGCGCAGGCGGAGCCGCAGCCCGTTCAGCGAGATGAACCCGGTCGCGTCGCTCTGCCGGTAGCCGCCCGCCTCCTCGAAGCTCGCGATGCCCGGGTCGAAGAGCGACTTTTCGGCCTTGCGGCCCGCGACCGTCGCGTTGCCCTTGTAGAGCTTGATCCGGGCGATGCCCGCGACCGGCTTCTGGGACTCGTCGATCGCGGCCTGCAGCATCTCGCGCTCGGGTGCGAACCAGGTTCCGTAGTAGACCATCTCGGCGTAGCGCGGGACGAGCCCGTCGCGCAGGTGGACGACCTCGCGGTCGAGCGTGAGCGACTCGACCGCCCGGTGCGCGACGTGGAGGATCGTCCCGCCCGGGGTCTCGTAGACGCCGCGCGACTTCATGCCGACGTAGCGATTCTCGACGATGTCCATGCGGCCGATGCCGTGGCGTCCGCCGATCTCGTTCAGTCGCGCCAGCAGGGCGGCCGGCGAGAGGGCCTCGCCGTCGACCGCGACCGGGTCGCCGCCGCGGTACTCGATCTCGACGTACTGCGGCCGGTCCGGCGCCTTCTCGGGCGCGGTCGTCATGACGAACATGTCGTCGTAGGGCTCGCGCCACGGGTCCTCGAGGATGCCGCCCTCGAAGCTCATGTGGAGCAGGTTTCGGTCCGAGGAGTAGGGCTTCTCGCGCGTCACCGGGATCGGGATCGCGTGCTTCTCGGCGTAGGCGATCAGGTCGGCGCGGCCCTGGAAGTCCCAGTCGCGCCAGGGCGCGATCACCTTGAGCTGGGGCGCGAGCGCCGCGAACGTCAGCTCGAAGCGCACCTGGTCGTTGCCCTT
>JAGWVP010000042.1 GCA_018970825.1 bacterium
GCGGCATCGTCGCCGAGAACAGCAGCGTCTGGCGCTTCTTCGGCAGCACGGCGAGGATCTGCTTGATCGCGGGCAGGAAGCCCATGTCGAGCATGCGATCCGCCTCGTCGAGGACGAGCGTCTCGATCCCGTCGAGGTTCGCGTACGGGTACTGGAGGTGGTCGAGGAGGCGACCGGGCGTGGCGACGAGCACGTCGACGCCGCGGCGCAGCGCCTCGCGCTGCGGGCCCATGGCGACTCCGCCGTAGATCGCCGCACCGCGGAGACGCGTGTGCGACGCGAGCTCGCGCATGTGGTCGTTCACCTGGGCGGCGAGCTCGCGCGTCGGCGTGAGCACGAGCACGCGGGTGCCGCGGCCGGGCTTGCCGAGCATGCGGTGCAGCGTCGGCAGCAGGAACGCGGCCGTCTTCCCGGTCCCGGTCTGGGCGCACGCGACGACGTCGCGGCCCTCCATGGCGGGCGGGATCGACCTCTCCTGGACGGGGGTGGGCTTCTCGAATCCGAGCGCGACGAGCGCGCGCTCGAGGTCTCCGTGGAGACCGAGCGATGCAAACATGGACACTTCTCTCTTCGGCGGGCGCCTCTCCGCTCGAAGGCGGGGCGCGGGGGCCGATACCGGCAGGGAGGAACGGAGGGACGACCGGTACGGAACCGCCGTTCGGCGCCCGGACGGCCCGGGCGATGCCATGATGGTAGCAGGGGAATCCGTGGTCGCAACGCGGCTC
Organism: bacterium; assembly: GCA_018970825.1. GTDB lineage: Bacteria > Desulfobacterota > Binatia > UBA12015 > UBA12015 > REEB422. The sequence continues at coordinate 726 of JAGWVP010000042.1, forward strand.
GTGCCGCGCCCGCGGCCCCAGGCGGGGGCGGCGCTCGCCGTCCTCAGTTCACGCGCCGGGCGCGCCCCGCCCACCAGGGCTCTCGCAGTTCGCGACTCAGGATCTTGCCCGAGGGATTTCGCGGCAGCGCGTCGACGAAGTCGACGGACTTCGGAACCTTGTAGCCCGCGATCCGCGTGCGGGCGAAGGCGACGATGTCCTCCGCGGTGGCCTCGATGCCCGGCTTCCGCACGACGACGGCCTTCACCGCCTCGCCCCAGCGATCGTCGGGCACGCCGATCACCGCGACGTCGGCGACGGCGGGGTGACCGAAGATCGCGTTCTCGACTTCGGCCGGGTAGACGTTCTCGCCGCCCGACACGATCATGTCCTTCAGGCGGTCGTGGATGAAGAGGAAGCCGTCGGCGTCGAAGTAGCCCGCATCGCCGGTGTGGAACCAGCCGTCGCGGATCGCCTTCGCCGTGTCTTCCGGGCGCTGCCAGTAGCCCTTCATCACCGTACCGCCGCGGATCACGATCTCGCCGACCTCGCCGGGTGGAAGCTCGTGTCCGTCGTCGTCGATCACGCGAATCTCGAGGCCGGGGTAGGGCCGGCCGCAGGAGCGCAGCAGCGCCCCGCGGTGGTCCTGCGGCAGCAGCACCGTGCCCGACCCCACCGTCTCGGTGAGCCCGTAGAGCTGGAAGAGGCCGCAGCCCGGCAGGATCGACGCCACCTCGCGCAGCAGGTCCTCGGTGATCGGCGAGGCGCCGTAGAAGAGCTTGCGGAGGCTCGAGAGGTCGGTCGAACGTGTGCGCGGGTGCTGCGCGAGCATGAGCAGGACGGCCGGCACGAGGAACGCGTTGCGGATCCCGAAACGCTCGACCGCGTCGAGCACGCCGTCGGGCGTCACGGTCCGCAGGACGATGCCGAAGGCTCCCTGCACCAGCGTCGAGAGCCCCATGTTCGCGCCGGCGACGTGGAAGTTGGGCATGGCGACCAGGTTCGCGTCGCCCGGCGCGAAGTCGGCCCAGCCGGCGTCCTCCGACGCGCGGAAGAACGACAGGTAGTTCGCGTGGGTGAGGCGGACTCCCTTGGGGTGGCCGGTCGTGCCCGAGGTGTAGAGCTGGATCGCGTCGTCGTCGGGCGCGACCGGGAGCCCCGGGTCGACGTGGGCCTGCGCGTCCCGCCATGCGGCGTAGTCGGGCCACTCGGCATGCCCGCCGTCGATCGCGATCACGTGACGCAGCGCCCTGCACTCGCCGCGGATCGCCTCGATCGCGGGCGCGAACTCCGCGCCCACGAACAGCACCTCGCAGCCGGCGTCGTTCAGGACGTAGGCGATCTCGGGGCCGGCGAGCCGCCAGTTGACGCCGACCAGCACGCAGCGAGCCTTGCACGCGCCGAGCAGGGCCTCGAAGTAGCGGTCCGAGTTCGTTCCCATGTACCCGACCCGGGCCTGCGGCCGCTGCCCGAGCGCGAGAAGTCCGTTGGCGACGCGAGACGTCGCGCGGTCGAATGCGGCGAAGGTCGTCTCGCGGCCTTCGAAGTGGAGGGCGCGGGCGTCGCCGCGAAGGGCAGCCTGTCGTCGGGGAACGTCGGCGAGCGAGCCGAGACCTTCGGGATCGATCATGGCGCCGGTGTTCCACGGCGCGAACCACGGGACAAGCCCGGGGCGGGGCGGGCGGATCAGGCGGCCGGCGCGTCGGTCGCGAGGCCGGCGTGCTCGGCGCGGCCGAGAAGGAGGTTCAGGTTCTGCACGGCGGCACCCGCGGCCCCCTTGCCCAGGTTGTCGAGCACGGCGACGAGCAGGACGTGCCCGAGCGGGTTCGGGAACACGTGCAGGTCGATCCGGTTCGTGCCGTTTGCGGCGCGCGGGTCGAGCGCTCGCTCGTCGGCCGGAGCCTTTTCGCTCCACGGCGCGACCCGCACGAAGCGCTCGCCGGCGTACCTCGAGGCGAGTGCCTCGTGGGCCTCGCGTGCCGCCGGCGCGAACGAAGCGTGAAGCGGGATCTCGATCCGCATGCCGCAGCGGAACGGCCCGACCGCAGGCACGAACTGCACCGGCCGCGAGAGCCGTGCGTGCAGCGTCATCTCGGGCACGTGCTTGTGTTCGCGGTCGAGTGCGTAGGGCACTTCGAAGGGCAGCCCGGGAAGGCCGGTGGCGGGATCCTCCCATCGCTCGATCATCGGCCGTCCGCCGCCCGAGTAGCCCGAGAGCGCGTGGACCACGACCGGTGCGTCGTGCGAGACGAGTCCCGCGTCGACCAGCGGACGCAGGAGCAGGATCGTGCCGGTCGGGTAGCAGCCGGGGTTGCTCACGCGCCGGGCGCCCCGGATTTCGTCGCGCAGGCCCGCTGCGAGTTCGGGCAACCCGTAGGTCCAGCCCGCGGCGGTGCGGTGCGCGGAGCTCGCGTCGAGGATCCGGGTCGGCGCGTCTCCGACCAGTTCGACCGCTTCGCGGGAGGCGTCGTCGGGCAGGCAGAGGACCGCCACGTCGGAGGTGCGCAGGCACTCGGCGCGCGCGACCGGGTCCTTGCGGCGGGCCGGGTCGACCTCCACCAGGACGACGTCGTCCCGGCCGGCGAGTCGCTCGCGGATCTGCAGCCCGGTCGTGCCCGCCTGGCCGTCGATGTAGACGCGCGGCTTCATCGGCAGCGAGTTTCGCACGGGGCGCGGAGACCCGCACGCCCCGACGGCTCGACGGCGGAATCCCGCCGCCGGGCGGGAGACGGTCGTCGAGCGCCGGCGATCGGTGCCGACCGCGGGGCCCGGGCCCGGCGCGGGCCTACTTCGCGGCCGCCGCGCTCGCGTCGAGGGCGACCTGCTTCGCCCAGCGGTAGTCGGGCTTGCCCGACGGCGAGCGGACGACGCGATCGACGACGACCAGCTCTCGCGGGGCCTTGTATCCGGCGATCCGGGTCCGGCAGTGGTCGCGGACGTCCTCCACCGTCGTGGAGGCCCCCGGTCGCAACTCGACGACCGCGGTCACGCGCTCGCCCCACCTCGGGTCCGGCACGCCGACGACCGTGCAGTCGAACACGGCCGGATGCGACTTCACCGCCGCCTCGACCTCCTCGGGGAAGATCTTCTCGCCGCCCGAGTTGATCGACACCGAGCCGCGACCGAGCAGCGTGATGCGTCCGTCGGCTTCGACCAGCGCCGCGTCTCCCGGCATCACGTAGCGCACGCCGCCGTGGACGACGAAGGTCGCCGCCGTCTTCTCGGGGTCCTTGTAGTACTCGAGCGGGATGTCTCCGGTGCGCGCGATCTTTCCGATCTGCCCCGAGCCCGGCTCCACCGGGCGCCCCTCCTCGTCGAGCACGACGGTGTTGCCGAGTCGCGAGACGGTGGGGCCGCCCTTCATCTCGGTCGCACCCGCCTGCACGACGACCATCCCGTTGTTGCCGCCCTCCGAGGAGCCGATCGCGTCGACCATCATCAGGTTCGGGAAGGCCCGGAAGAAGTCGTCCTTGACCGATCCCGAGAAGGTCGCGGCGCTGCTCGTCAGCAGGAAGAGCGAGGAGAGGTCGCGTGCGCGCGTCGGGACCGAGAGCGACTCGACGAGGGGGCGTCCCATCGCGTCGCCGGTGATCATGAGCGAGTTCACCTTCTCCCCCTCGACGAGGTCCCAGACCTGCCCGGGATCGAAGCGACCCACGAGCACCACCTTGTTGCCGAGGAAGCTCTGGCCCATGACGGCCCACTGGGTCGCCCCGTGCATGAGCGGCGCGATCGGGAGGAAGGTGAGCCCACCACCCGCCTTGCCCTTCTCGACCATCTCCTCGGGTCGCTCGACCCGGGTGTTCGTCATCGCGTCGATGCCGCCGCCGAGGGCGTAGAAGACGTCGACGTGGCGCCAGACGACGCCCTTGGGCATCCCGGTCGTGCCCCCGGTGTAGAGAATGTAGCGGTCGTCGGGGGAGCGCGGGCCGAAGTCGCGTGCAGGCGACGCCGACGCGAGCGCCGCCTCGTACCCGGTCGAGTCGAGCCCGGAGAGGTCCTCGCCGCTGCCGTCCTCGATCACGACCGAGTGACGGAGCAGCGGCATCGAGCCGAGCACGCCGCGCACGCGCGGTGCGTACTGTCGCTGGTAGACGAGCGCCTTCAGGTCGGCGTTGTCGAAGAGGTAGCGGAGCTCGTCCTCGACGTAGCGGTAGTTGATGTTGATCCAGACGGCGCGAAGCTTGAAGACCGCCCACAGCGTCTCGACCCACTCGATCGAGTTGAGCGCGTAGATCCCGACGTGATCCCCGGGGCCGATCCCGTGGGCGGCGAGGTGGTGGGCGAGCCGGTTCGCGCGCTCCTCCATCTCGCCGTAGGTCCGGCGACGGCCGTCGCAGACGAGGTACTCGCGGTCGCGGAATGCGTCGACGGCGTGCTCGAAGAGGTCGGCTAGGTTGAACTCCATGGGCGCGGATTCAACCACGCCCGGGCCCCGGGGCTCAACGGCCGGCCGTCGCCCGCGGGCGTCGACCGGCCGATCTCGTGCCCGTGGCGCCCCGGTTCAGTTCGTCCCGCGCAGGACGAGCTTCGGGGCGAGGGTCGAGTCGCCGGCCGTCGCGGCGCCCTCGCGCGACCAGAACTCGATCGCCCCGGACCTCGCCTCGCGGGGCTTGCGCACCAGCCAGCCCGACTTGCCGCCGGCCACGTCCGCGGTCACGTCCCAGGTGACGGGACCGAGCGTCGAGGGAAGGATCGTCGCGGATCCGGACAGCGGGCCGCTCGCCGTCTTGGCACCGGACCAGCTCGGACGGCAGTCCGGGCGCACGTTCGCCACGTCGGAATCGGCGGCGCAGCGGTAGGTCGCGCCCGTGCCGGAGCCGCGGGTGACGGTCTCGCTCACCGGGACCGCGACCATCTTGCCGTTGCCCTCCGCGAAATCCTGCGAGAGGGGGTAGACGCCGAGCGGGTCGCCGGCCACGGGCCAGATCCCGTCGTTGCGCTTCGCCACGAGTTCGAGCGTCGCCGACGTCATCCCGACGAGGTCGATGCCGACCAGGTCGAACCCGACCACCGCCCGGCGGACGCCGGTCTGGTAGATCGCGAGCAGGCCGTTCCCGCCCTCGTTCGCGTTCGCGTCGCTCACCCGCAGCATCGTGTCTCGCGCGGCGAGGATCGTGCAGCCGGTGAAGGCGCCGAGCCCGCAGCTCCCGTTCGACGGGTCGCAGGACGGAGCCTCGTGACACGCGTCGACGGACGGGCACGGCTTCGGGTCCGACCCGACGCACTCGCCGTCGCCGTTGCAGACGTCGGTCCGGGTGCAGGCGTCGCCGTCGCTGCAGGTCGTGGCGGTGGTCGGGTAACGGCAGTCCGCTCCGCAGCCGCAGGTGGTCGCGTTGCCGGGATCGTCGCACTCCTCGCCGTACTCGACGATGCCGTTGCCGCACTCGGCGAGGCACTCCGGCGCCGCCGCGCAGTCCGGGTCCGCGCAATCGGCGAGGGCGTCCCCGTCGTCGTCCACCACGTTCGTGCAGTTCTCGGTGCTCACGTCGATCGTGATCGAGCAGAGCGACTGGGCGCTGCAGGGATCGGTCGCGCTGAAGGTCAGCACGTGCTGGCCGACGTCGCCGGCGGCCGGCGTCCAGGTGAACGCCGCCTGGACGGGCTTCGCGGTGAGCGGGAGGGAAGGCACGGTCTGCGAGCCGACCGGCAACCCGCCGCTGTTCAGGGTGATCGCCTCGGCGTTCGGATCGCTCGCCGCGACCGTGAAGGAGACCGCCTGCCCGGGATGGGCCGGGACCGTCGAGCCGCAGGCGGGCGTCGGGGTGCCGAAGGCCGGTGCCGCGTTCCCGGCGGAGCAATCGGCGAGGCGGATGAAGAAGTCGACGGCCGTCTTGCCGCCCGGCTCCTCGACCGTCACCTGCGTCGAGTAGAGCGTGTCGAAGGTGCCCCCTCCGCTGCAGATCGAGGCGGCGAGCGCGCAGCCGGTCGTGTTCCAGAGGTAGAGGCCGGTCTGCGAGCCGATCGTCGCCGCACTCGGGCAGCGCGACGGTCCGGGCTGGGTCAATTTCGACTCCGTCGTCGTCGAGAGCCGGAAGGTGACCGGGTCCCCGTCGTCGTCCGAGGCGGGCACGGAGAAGGTGCACAACCCGTTCTTCGGGCAGGAGACGATCGGAGGCAGGCTCGTGACGGGGGAACTGTTCCCGCCCCCCGGCGTCACGATGGTCTCGACCCGGTAGCTGCCGTCGGGGTTGTTCAGGTGGGCGTTGGGCGCGGCGCAGGGCGAGATGCGGCAGCAGTCGTCGATCCGCGCCACGTACGGGCCCGTCCCGGAGTAGGTGTGGCGCACGGGGAGCCCGTCGAGACCGACGGCATTGCCGATGATCCAGTTGTCGTCGACGTCGTAGGCCGTGACCTTGAAGAGCAGCGTCGAGGTGGACGCGCCGTCGCCGAAGAAGAGCTTCGTCTCGCCGATCGTCTCGGTCACCACGTCTCCGGTCACCGCGAAACCGTCGGCGCCCGTCCCCTGGAAGCCGTCGCGCCGGAACGCACCCACCAGCTGGAACTCGACGGCGCGGGTCGCGAGGTCGACGCGCGGCTTCCACGACAGCGAGCCGAAGCGGAAGTGCGTCGCCCGGGCGGGCGAGGCCTCGAGCAGCAGGGCCGAGACGAGAGCGACGAGGATGGTCGGGACGGGCGGGAATCTTCTCATGGGGAAAACCTCCGTGGGGCGCGTCGACCCCGCCCTGGGGCCACCGCGCTGGCCCGCAGGCTTCCACCGGGGCGGAGTCGGGTCAACGAAGTTCGCGCCGGAAAGCGGAGCGGCGGTACGAGGTACCCCGGAACGGCTTCTCAGCCGGGTCCGTGCAGGTCCCGGACGACCTCGGCCGTCGTCTCGGGGCCGAGCATCGCCGTGAACGCGAGGCGGTCGACGAGTCCGTCGCAGCGCGCGCGCAGAGCGTCGGCAAGGTGCCCGGGGGCGGCCACGACCGCGAACGCCTCGAGGACGTCGTCGGAGACCCGGTCGCCCATCTCGGCCCAGCGGCCCTCCCGCGACAGGCGGTGGAGTTCGTCGGCGAGATCGTTCCAGCCGTGGAGTTCCAGCACGGGCCTGTACGACGGCGTCGAGCCGTAGAACGCGAGCTGGCTCTTCGCCATCGACCGGGATGCCTCGACCTCCGCGTCGTCGCGCCCGGTCACGACGAAGACCGGGCAGCAGACCTCGAAATCGCGCCGCCGACGGCCGCCGCGGGCGAGCCCCCGCTCGATCGCCGGCAGCGTCACCTCGCGCAGGTAGCGCGCGGTGGTGAAGCCGTGCGCGACGAAGCCGTCGGCGACCTCTCCGGCGACCTCGGTCATCCGCGGGTTCACGCCCGCGATCATGACCTTGGGGGGCCCGAACGAGACGTTCCCGGGCCGGAACATCGGCGTCATCAGCGTGTGCGAGTAGAACTCGCCCCGGAAGTCGAGCTTCGCGTCGAAGGTCCACGCGTCCCAGATGGCCCGCATCGCGAGCACGAACTCCCGCATGCGCGCGGCCGGCTTCGACCACGGCATGCCGAAGCGCCGGACGACGTGGGCGCGCACCTGCGAGCCGAGACCCAGGATGAAGCGCCCGCGCGAGTAGCCGTTCAGGTCGAACCCGAGTTGCGCGACCGTCATCGGGCTTCGCGCGAAGGCGACCGCGACCGAGGTCATGAGGCGAAGCCGCTCGGTGTGCTCGGCGGCGAGCGCGAGCGGGAGGAAGGGATCGTTCGAGACCTCGGCCGCGAGTCCCGCGTCGAAACCGGTGCGTTCGAGTTCGGTCGCGCGCGCCGCGACGCCCTCGAGGTCGAGCGGGAGGATGCCGTCCACCTTCATGCGCTCCGCATACGACGGCGTGTCCGCCCGCACCAGCGACCCACGCGGTTCCGCGGCCGTCGGTTGAACCCTTCGCGCCGGCGTGGGAGCCTCCGACGCCCGCGCGGCGCCGCGATCGACGCGGGCCGCGGCGGCTGACCGCAGGAGGACATCGATGAGCCAGGCACGGCCGGTCCCGACCGACCTCGACGAGTGGAAGGCCCTCGCGGCCCACCATGCGCGGATCCGCGACGCGCACCTGCGCGAGATGTTCGCCGGGGATCCCGGCCGTGCCGATCGCTTCTCGGCCCGGGTGGGCGACGTGTTCCTCGACTACTCGAAGAACCGCATCGACGCCGAGACGATCCGACTGCTGATCGCGCTCGCCGAACGCTCGGGGCTCCGGGCCGGAATCGAGGCGATGTTCACGGGCGAGAAGATCAACGTGACCGAGGGGCGCGCGGTGCTCCACACGGCGCTCCGCGCACCGCGCGACGCCCGCATCCTCGTCGACGGCGAGGACGTCGTCCCCGGAGTCCACGAGGTGCTCGACCGCATGGCGGCGTTCTCCGACCGCGTCCGCAGCGGAGCGTGGAAGGGTGCGACCGGCAAGCGGATCCGCAACGTCGTGAACGTGGGCATCGGCGGCTCGGACCTCGGTCCGGCGATGGCCTACGAGGCACTGCGCGCCTTCAGCGACCGCTCGATGCGCTTCGGCTTCGTCTCGAACGTCGACGCGACCGACTTCGTCGAGACCGTTCGCGGGATGGACCCGGCCGAGACGCTGTTCATCGTGGCCTCGAAGACCTTCACGACGCTCGAGACGATGAACAACGCGCGCACCGCCCGCGACTGGCTGCTCGCGTCGCTGAAGGACGAATCCGCGGTGCGCAACCACTTCGTCGCGGTGTCGACGAACGCGTCCGAGGTGTCGAAGTTCGGCATCGACACCGACAACATGTTCGGCTTCTGGGACTGGGTCGGGGGGCGCTACAGCTACGACTCGTCGGTCGGGCTCTCGCTCATGCTCGCGATCGGGCCCGACGGCTTCCGCGACATGCTCGCGGGCTTTCGCCTGGTCGACGAACACTTCCGCACGACCCCGCTCGAGTCCAACGTGCCCGCTCTGCTCGGCCTCGTCGGGCTCTGGTACGACGACTTCTTCGGCGCCGAGACGGTCGCGATCCTGCCCTACAGCCAGTACCTCGCGCGCTTCCCGGCCTACCTCCAGCAGCTCGACATGGAGAGCGACGGCAAGTCGGTCGACCGCGAGGGTCGCCCGATCACGACCTACCAGACCGGCCCGATCGTGTGGGGGCAGCCCGGCACGAACGGCCAGCACGCCTACTACCAGCTCATCCACCAGGGGACGAAGATCATCCCCTGCGACTTCATCGGCTTCTGCAAGCCGAACAACGAGCTCGGCCTCCACCACGACCTGCTCATGGCGAACTTCTTCGCGCAGACCGAGGCGCTCGCCTTCGGCAAGACCGCCGAGGAGGTGCGCGCCGAGGGCGTCGCCGAGGCGCAGGTGCCGCACCGGACCTTCCGCGGCAACCACCCGACGAACACCCTGCTGGTCGAGTGCGAGCTCACGCCGAACGTGCTGGGCCAGCTGGTCGCGATCTACGAGCACAAGGTCTTCACGCAGGGCTGGATCTGGAACATCAACTCCTTCGACCAGTGGGGCGTCGAACTCGGCAAGGTGCTCGCGAACCGCATCGTGCCGCAGCTCCAGTCGCCGACGGAGCCTGCGCTCGAGCACGACGGCTCGACGAACGCGCTCATCCGGCGCTATCGCCGGATCCGGCGCGGGGGCTGAGCGGAAGGGTCACCCCGGGCCGCCTCCGGGGAGACGTCGTGCCCCCGGACGCCCGCCGCTCCGCTCGGCGGCGCCGGGTGCGGGTGCCGCGTCGCGCGGAGCCCGCCTGCGCTCAGCCGGCGACGCGTCCGCGGGAGGCGGCCCGCAGCTCCTCTCGAAACGCGGGGTCCGCGAGCCCGATCAGCGCCTCGGCGCGCTCGCGGTCGGTCAGGCCGAAGAGCTGCACCGTGCCGTGCTCGGTCGCGACGCGGTCGACCTGGTGCCTCGGCGTGGTCGCGATCGAGCCGGGCGGGAGGCGGTCGACGATGCGCGACCGCGGCGTCCCGTCGATCGTCTTCGTCGAGTGCAGGCAGAGGATCGACGTGCCGCCGTCGGACTCGCGCGCCCCGGTGACGAAGGACTCGTGCCCGCCCACGCCGGAGTGCTGGCGGCCCGCGACCGTGTCCGCGACCACCTGGCCGTGGAGGTCGATCATGATCGCGGCGTTCACGCTGATCATGCGGCGGTTGCGCGAGACGATGCTCGCCGGGTTCGTCGACGACACCGGCAGGAAGCGCACCGGGGTGTCCCCGTCCAGCCAGTCGTAGAGCGCCTGCGAGCCCAGTCCGAAGGTCGCGACCGAGAAGCCGTCGTGCAGGCCCTTGCGGTTCGCGACCTTGCCCGCCTCGTGGAGGAGCATCACGCCGTCGACCACCATCTCGGTGTGGATCCCGAAGTCGCCGCGCGGCCCGGCGGCGAGGATCGTCGCGATCTCGTTGGGCACGCTGCCGATCCCGAACTGCAGCGTCGCCCCGTCGGGGACGAGTTCGCCGACGAGCGCCGCGATCCTGCGGTCCCGGTCGTCGGGGCTCGACGCGGGCAGCGTGAAGAGCGGCGTGTCGCACTCGAGCAGGACGTCGACCTCGCTCGCGTGGATGCGGTGGCCGCCGAGCTCCGGCAGCCCGCGCGTCCGGGGCATGCGCGGGTTGATCTCGGCGACCGCGAGGCGCGCGGGATCGCACGCCGCCTCGAAGAAGGGGATCGCGCTCGCGCCCGCGTGGAGGCCGAACGACAGGAACCCGTCCTCGTCCGGCGGCGCGACCATCGAGGCGACGATGCGCGGCTTCGTGCGGCGCGCGAGGATCTCGAGCCCGTGGAAGTCGGCGCTCACGTGTTCGATCGGTACTCCCGCGGCCGAGAGCATCCGCTCGACCGGGCCGAAGAACTGGCTCGCCACGAGCACGCCCGGGCGCGAGAGCAGGTCGTAGGGCTCCTGCAGGAGCGCGCAGAGCAGGCGCAGCCGCTCGAAGCGCTCGCGGCGTCCCAGCGCGCGCAGGAAGCCGGCCGGCTGCGCGGGGGCGAGCGGCAGCAGGACGTCGTCGACGTCGCGCACGAGCGCGGCCGCCTCCTCGGGACTCCGGAGCCTGGATCGGTGGTCTTCTGCCATGACGGGCACGCATGCTAGCGGAAAGTCGTCCGCGAGGGGACCATGATCGAGCACGCCCTGTCCGAGGCCCAGCCGTGGCTCGCCCGCTGGGGCGCGCTCGCCGTGTTCGCGACGATCTTCGTCGAGGGCCTCGGCATTCCCGCGCCCGGGCAGACCTTCCTCGTCGCGGGGGCCCTGCTCGCGGCTCGCGGCGAGGGGTCGTTCCCGGCGGTGCTCGCCGGCGCGTTCGCGGGATCGGCGCTCGGGCCGCTCGTGGGCTGGGCGATCGGGCGCTGGGGAGGCCGCGGGCTGCTCGAACGCCTCGGCGGCTCGCGTCTCGATCGCGTCGAGGCGGCCTTCGCGCGATGGGGTGGAGCACTCGTCGGGTTCGGTCGTTTC
>JAGWVP010000673.1 GCA_018970825.1 bacterium
CAGCCCAGCGCGCGCGCCCTCTCCTCGACCGCCGCGAGCAGGCGGCGGCCGATCCCCGTCCGCCGGAGCGACGGCACGACCGCGAGATCGTGCAGGTTCAGGAGCGGCCGCGCGCTCCAGGTCGAGAAGCCGCGGAAGCAGACGGCGATGCCGACGGGGTCGTCGCCCCGCCAGGCCAGCAGCACGAGGGCGGTCGGGTGCGCCGCGAGCCCGGGGACGAGTGCGCGACGCACGTCCCCGGGGAGCGGGCGCCCGCCGTGCATCGCCTCGCTCGCGTAGCCGTCGACGAGGTCGACCACCGCGCGCGCCTCGACGGGATCGTCGAGCGACGCTTCGCGGACGACCGTCGCGACCGCGGCCACCGGGCTCAGAAGGGCTCGAAGGGCCAGTTCGAGGCCTCGGTTCCGCCGTCGACCTCGAGGATCTTGCCGGTCACCCAACTCGACGCGGGGGACGCGAGGTAGAGAGCCGCGATCGCGATGTCCTCGACCGTACCGAGGCGCCGCATCGGCGTCAGCGCCTCCATCTTGCCGCGCAGGTCGTCGTCGAGGAACGGCGAGAGCGCCGTCGTCTCGGTCGCGCCGACCGCGATCGCGTTCACCCGCACCTTGGGCGCGAGCTCCATGCCGAGCAGGCGGGAGAGGAACGAGAGCGCGGCCTTGGAGGTGCCGTAGGCGGCGAAGCCGGCCTGCGGGAATCGTCCCGCCGCCGACGAGATGTTCACGATCGAGCCGCCTCCCCCGTCGATCATCTTCGGGACGACCAGCCGCGAGAGCACGAAGGCCGAGGTCACGTTGAAGCGGAAGGCGTCCTCGAAGGACTTCTGGCTCGTGCGCACGAATCCCTGCGGAGGCCAGCCGCCCGCGTTGTTCACCAGCACGTCGATCCGGCCGAACTCGGCCATCGTGCGCGCGACGACCTCCTCGAGCTGCTCGCGCTCGTTCACGTCGCAGCGCACCGTCACCGCGCGGCGACCGTGACGCCGGACCTGCTCGGCGGTCTCGTCGAGCTGCTCCTGCGTGCGGGCGGCGCACACCACGTCCGCGCCCATCTCCGCGAACGCCGCCGCGCAGCCCGCGCCGATGCCGCGGCCCGCGCCCGTCACGATCGCCGTCTTTCCGTCGAGGCGAAACCGGTCGAGAATCATGTCGTGCTTCTCCTTGTCGAGGGTGTTTCCTGAGATCACGTCCCGCCCGCGGGCGCCACCCGGCCGCCCTCGCGCAGCGCCACTTCGCCGACCACCACGCTCTCTCCGCCTTCGAGCCCGGAGACGACGCGGGCCTTCTCGCCCGACGAGCCCGAGGTCTCGACCCGGACCTTGCGGGCGCGGCCGTCGCGCACCGCCCAGACGAAGGAGTCGGTCCCCTCGCGCCGCACGGCGGACGCCGGGACGAGGACCGCCGGCACGGCCGGGGCCGCGGACGCGGGGTCGGGCAGGAACGAGACGCGGGCGCTCATGTCGGGCAGGAGCCGCGCGTCGGGCTCGAGGATGCCGACCTCCACCTTGAGCGTGCCCTTCTGGCGGTCGACCTGCGGGTAGAGCTTCACGACCTTCGCGGGGTAGAGCGCGTCGGGGTAGGCGTCGGGCACGACCTCGGCCGGACCGCCCATGCGCACGCGCTGCAGGTCGGCCTCGTTCACGTCGACCTCGGCGCGCAGGTCGGACAGGTTCGCGATCCGGATCAGGTCGCCCGAGCCCGAGAAGCCCCCGGGGACCGCGATCTCGCCGACTTCCTTCAGCTTCGCGAGCACGACGCCGTCGGTGGGCGCGCGCAGCGTCGTGTACTCGAGGTTCACCCGCGCCTGCGCGAGCTCCGCCTCGAGCTGCTGGATGGTCGCCTCGCTGACCCGTGCCTTGTTCCGCAGCACGTCGTGTTCCTGTGCCGAGAGCACGCCGGAGCGGCGCAGGGCCTCGCC
>JAGWVP010000674.1 GCA_018970825.1 bacterium
CGACCAAGGCGATCACCGCGGCGATCCTGCGCGGGCTGCTGGTGCCGCAGCTCGGCGCGGACCTGAACTACGTGAGCGCCCCGGTGATCGCGCGCGAGCGCGGCATCCACGTGACCGAGACGACCACGATGCAGCCGAGCGACTACCGCAACCGCATCGCCGTGCGCGTGCGCTTCTCGTCGGGCACGACCCACGAGGTCGCGGGCGCGGTGTTCGGACGCGCCACGGTGCGACTCGTGAAGCTCGACGGCTTCTTCCTCGAGGCGGTCCCCGAGGGCTACATCCTCGCCCTGTACAACCGCGACGTCCCCGGCGTCGTCGGACGCGTCGGTACGCTGCTCGGACGCCACCAGGTGAACATCTCGGCGCTCGAACTCGGGCGCGAGCGCAGCGGCGGGCAGGCCGTGTCGCTCTTCCACGTCGACGACCCGGTGCCTTCCGAGGTGCTGGCCGAGCTGCGGCAGGCTCCCGAGATCATCTCGGCCGCCCTGCTCCGCCTCTGAGCGGCGCGTGTCGTCGCTCGTGATCGTCGGCGCCCAGTGGGGCGACGAGGGGAAGGGCAAGGTCGTCGACCTGTTCGCCGCCCATGCCGACGTCGTCGTCCGCTTCCAGGGCGGGAACAACGCGGGGCACACGCTGGTCGTCGGCAGCGAGCGGACGATCGTCCACCTGATGCCCGCCGGCGTTCTCCACCCGCAGGCGACCTGCGTCATCGGCAACGGCGTGGTCATCGATCCGGCGGTGTTGTGCGGCGAGATCGACGACCTGCGCCGCCGCGGCTACCTGGCCGACCCCGCGCAGCTCAAGATCGACGAGCGTGCGCACCTGATCCTGCCGGTGCACCGCGCGATCGACGTCGCCTCCGAGGAGAAGGCCGGGGAGGGCCGCATCGGCACGACCGGGCGCGGGATCGGGCCCTGCTACGAGGACAAGATGGCCCGGCGCGGCCTGCGCGTCGTCGACCTGCTCGACCCGGAGTGGTTCCGCCGCCGTCTCGACGCGCTGCTCGCCGTCCGCAACCCGGCACTCGAGCGGCTCGGGCGGCCCGCGGCCGACGCCGACGCGATCTGCCGCGAGCTTCTCGCCTACGGCGAGCGACTCGCCCCGCACGTGACCGACACGTCCCTCTTCCTCGCCGAGCAGGTCGAACGCGGCCGCCGGATCCTCTTCGAGGGGGCCCACGGCTCGATGCTCGACATCGACCACGGCACCTACCCGTTCGTCACGTCCTCGAACGTCGTGACCGGCGCCGTGGGCACCGGTGCGGGCATCCCGCCGCGGCACGTCTCGCGGGTGCTCGGAATCTCCAAGGCGTACACGACGCGGGTCGGAGGCGGGCCGTTTCCGACCGAGCTCGACGACGAGGTCGGCGCGAAGCTGCGCGAGGTCGGCGTCGAGTTCGGCTCGACGACCGGTCGCCCGCGACGCTGCGGCTGGTTCGACGCGGTGGTCGTGCGCCAGGCGGCGCGACTCTCGGGCATGTCCGGGATCGCGCTCACGAAGCTCGACGTGCTCTCGGGTCTCCCGAAGCTCCGAATCGCGGTCGCCTACGAGTGCGGCGGGCGGCGCTTCGAGCGCGTGCCGGCCGGGATGCGCGACCTCGAGTCGGCGAAGCCGGTCTACGAGGAGCTCGACGGCTGGAGCGAGGACATCGGACCGGTGCGGCGCTTCGAAGAGCTGCCCGCGGCGGCGCGCCGCTACATCGCGCGCATCGAGGAGCTGACCTCGACGCCGGTCACGCTGATCTCGGTCGGTGCCGAGCGCGACGAGACGATCCTCCTGCGCGACCCCTTCCTGGTCTGAAGCCGCTTGCCGGCGGGTCGGGCCGTCCGCGTTGACGCTCGGGGCGCTGCCCGATAGCGAGGAGGTCGGATGCCGCCGGCCGTCGTGACGAAGGATCTCCGCCGCAGTTGGGAC
>JAGWVP010000675.1 GCA_018970825.1 bacterium
TCGCGCCCGGCTTGATCCAGTCGCCGCGCACCGCGCCGGGCTTGCCGGCGGCCGCGACCACCACGTCGGCGCGTGCGACCTCGGCCGCGAGGTCGCGGGTCCGGGTGTGGCAGACGGTGACGGTGGCGTGGCGCTCGAGCAGCATGAGGGCGACGGGCTTGCCGACGAGGAGGCTCCGGCCGACGACGACGGCCTGGAGGCCGGTCGGGTCGACCCCGGTTTCGTCGACGAGCCGCATCACCCCGCTCGGCGTGCACGGCCGGAGCCCCGGGGTGCCGGCCAGGAGTCGCCCCTGGTTCACCGGGTGGAGCCCGTCGACGTCCTTCGCCGGGTCGATCCGCTCGATGACCTCGTTCGCGTCGAGCCCGGCGGGCAGCGGCAACTGGACGAGGATCCCGTGAACGTCGTCCCGACGGTTCAGTTCGTCGACCAAACCGAGCAGCTCCGCGCGGCCGGCCGTCGCCGGGAGGCGAAAACCGAAGGAGGCCATGCCGATCTCCCGGCAGATCCGCTCCTTGTTGCCGACGTAGATCGCCGAGGCCGGGTCGTCGCCGACGAGCACCGTCGCGAGACCGGGCGCGAGCCCGCGCGCCTTCAGCGTCTCGACGCGCGCGCGAACCTCCGCGCGCACCCCCGCGGCGACGGACTTGCCGTCGATCACCTGCGCCCGCCCACCCTGCGACTCTGCCATCGACGCGGTTCGTACAGGCGCCTCCCGCCGGTGTCCAGCCGCGACGCCCGGGATCGCCGCGCCTCTCGCTTGGCTCGTCGCATCGCCGCGGGTAGCCTTTCGACATGAAGATCGGGGTTCCCCGCGAGATCAAGGCCGAGGAGAAGCGCGTCGGCCTCACCCCTGCCGGCGCGGCTGCCCTGGTCGCCCACGGCCACGAGGTCCTGCTCGAGCGCGGCGCGGGCGCCGGTTCGGGACTTCCCGACTCGCGTTACGTCGAGGCCGGTGCACGCATCGTCGACGACGCGGATCGCCTCTGGTCGGACGCCGGGATGGTGCTGAAGGTGAAGGAGCCGGTCGGGCCCGAGATCGCGCGCCTGCGACCCGGGCTCGTCCTGTTCACCTACCTTCATCTCGCGGCGAGCGAGGAACTGACCCGGGCACTCATCGAATCGGGGGTCACCGCGCTCGCCTACGAGACGCTCCAACTCGACGACGGGTCGCTGCCGCTGCTCGCGCCGATGAGCGAGGTGGCGGGACGGCTCTCGATCCAGGTGGGTGCCTGGTGCCTCGAGCACCAGAACGGCGGCCGGGGCATCCTGCTCTCGGGGGTCTCCGGGGTGAAACCGGGGCGCGTCGTCATCCTCGGCGCCGGCATCGCCGGAACGAGCGCATGCCAGGTCGCGGCCGGCATCGGCGCCGACGTGACGATCCTCGACGTGAACCCGGCCCGCCTGCGCTACGTCCGCGACGTGCTCGGCGGACACGTGAACACCGTCATGTCGAACCGCGCGAACGTCGAGGAGGAGTGCCTCGCCGCGGACCTGGTCGTCGGAACCGTGCTCATCCCCGGCGCCCGGGCGCCGAAGCTGCTGTCGCGCACGCTCGTCGCCGGCATGAAACCCGGTTCGGCGATCGTCGACGTGTCGATCGACCAGGGGGGCTCCTCGGAGACCTCGCGCCCGACCAACCACGACGACCCGATCTACGTCGAGGAGGGCGTGGTCCACTACTGCGTCACGAACATGCCGGGCATCGTGCCCCACACCTCGACCCACGCGCTCACGAACGCGACGCTCGGCTACGCACTCCAGGTCGCCGACCACGGCGTCGCCGCGGCGCTCGCGTCGAGCGCCCCGCTGCACCGGGCGCTGAACGTGGACGCCGGACGCATCGAGCATCCCGGCGTCGCGGCCGCGTTTCCGGCTCTGCCCGCCGCGGAGACCGCGCGGGCGGCGCGGA
>JAGWVP010000676.1 GCA_018970825.1 bacterium
CTCGCGGCCCTCGTCCTTGCGGGCGTCGGCACGGCGACGGCGGCCCCACCGGTCCGCAATCCGGCCGGGATGCGCAATCCTGCAGGACCGTCGCCACGCAACCCGGCCGGCCCACCGCCGACCGATCCGACCGGCTCCTTCTCCCACCTGCGCCCGATTCGTCCCCCGGGTACCCGGGCGCCGGGACGACCGGGGGGCGACTGGAACCAGGGCCACCATGGCGGCGGGCACGGCCACCACGGCGGGTGGAACGGCGGCGGATGGGGATACCCGTACTACAACCCCGGGGTCGTCGTGGTCGGCCCGACGTGGAACGGCGGCTTTCCCTACGGCGCGAACTTCTACTGCCAGGTCCACGGCATCGGTTTCGCGTTCCAGGACATGTTCTTCGAACACATCGCCTACGTGGACGGCGTCGCCACCGACTATGCCGCCACCGTGCTGTTCAACACCGGCGGCGTCTGGGTCTTTCCGGGGGTCTGGTGACCCATCGCGCCGCGTTCCCGCGGCGCGTGCTATCGTCCGGGCCATGCGCGAGGGCGTCTTTCGTCTCGAGGCGCCCTTCGAGCCCGCGGGCGACCAGCCGCAGGCGATCGAGGAACTGGCCTCGAGGTGCGAGGCGGGCGAGCGGAGCCAGACGCTTCTCGGCGTGACCGGGTCCGGAAAGACGCTCACCATGGCGAACGTCGTGGCGAGGCTCAACCGGCCGACCCTCGTCGTCGCACCGAACAAGACGCTCGCGGCGCAGCTCTACTCGGAGTTCTCGACGTTCTTTCCCGAGAACGCCGTGCGCTACTTCGTGAGCTACTACGACTATTACCAGCCGGAGGCCTACGTTCCCTCGACCGACACCTACATCGAGAAGGACTCGTCGATCAACGAGGAGATCGACAAGATGAGGCACTCGGCGACGAAGGCGCTGCTCGAACGCAACGACGTCCTCATCGTGGCCAGCGTGTCCTGCATCTACGGGCTCGGTTCTCCCGAGAAGTACTTCGAGATGCTCGTGTTCCTCGAGCGCGGCGCGACCCTCGACCGCGACGCGATGCTGAAGAAGCTCGTGGAGATCCAGTACCAGCGCAACGACGTCGACTTCCACCGGGGCACCTTCCGCGTGCGGGGCGACGTCGTCGAGGTCTTCCCCGCCTACGAGGACTCTTCTGCGCTTCGCATCGAGTTCTTCGGCGACTCGATCGAGTCGATCGCGGAGTTCGACCCGCTGCGGGGCAAGGTCGTTCGCCCGCTCTCGCGGGTCGCGATCTACCCGGCGAGCCACTACGTCACGACGCGTGACCGCCTGAAGGAGGCGGTCGCCTCCATCGAGGACGAACTCGCGGCACGCCTCGTCGAACTCCGGGGAGAAGGCAAGCTCGTCGAGGCGCAGCGGCTCGAACAGCGCACCCGGTTCGACCTGGAGATGCTCGCGGAAATGGGCTTCTGCAACGGCATCGAGAACTACTCCCGTCACCTCGACGGGCGCCGGATCGGGGATCCGCCTTCCACGCTCCTCGACTATTTTCCCGAGGGCTTTCTCACGATCGTCGACGAGAGCCACGTGACGATCCCGCAGATCGGCGGGATGTTCCGGGGGGATCGGTCCCGCAAGTCGACGCTCGTCGAGTTCGGCTTTCGGCTGCCGTCGGCGCTCGACAACCGTCCGCTCAATTTCCGCGAGTTCGACGAGCGCGTGGGGCAGGTGGTCCACGTCTCGGCGACGCCCGGGGACTTCGAACTCGAGCGCAGCGGCGGAGTCGTGGTGGAGCAGCTCATCCGGCCGACCGGGTTGGTCGACCCCGAGATCGAGGTCCGGCCGGCCCGCGAACAGGTCGACGACCTGCTCGACGAGATCCGAAAGCGCGTCTCCCTCGACGAGCGCGTCCTCGTCACGACGCTCACCAAGAAGATGGCCG
>JAGWVP010000677.1 GCA_018970825.1 bacterium
GGCGATTCAGCCGAGCAGCCGCTCCTCGAGCCAGGCCGATAGTTCGGCGAGGCTTCGCGCGTTCACCTCGTGGCCCATCGCGTACTCGCGCGCGTCGGCTTCGATCCCGAGCGACCGCAGCGTCGCGACGGACTCTCTCGCGCGCGCCAGGTCGATCATGTCGTCGCCGGTACCGTGCTGCACGAGGACCTCGAGGCGCGATCGGTCGACCGCGGGCAGCGACCGGACGAGGTCGCCCGGGATCCAGGTGCTGAGCGCCGCGAGCGCTCGCCAGCGCGCCGGTTCGGCGAGTGCCAGCGCCGAGGCGATCACGCCGCCCTGGCTGAAGCCGAGGATCGCCGTCCGCTCGCGGTCGACCGGAAGCCGGGCGAGCGCCTCGTCGACGAAGGCGCGCGCGCCGGCGACCGCGTTCGCGATCGCGAGCGGCGACGGAGGCGTCGCGCCCAGCGGAAACCACGCCCAGCCCTGCGGTGCGCCGCCGCCCGGCGGCCCGAGCGAGACCGGGTCGGGCCCCTGCGGTGCCACGACGAGGAGGCGCCCCCCGCACAGGTGCGGCGCGAGCGAGAGCAGGTCGAGCGCGTTCGAGCCGAAGCCGTGCAGCACGACCAGCGTCGGCCACGGGCCGCGGCCCGCGGGCTGCCAGGTCGCGTGGGCGAGCTTCACCAGCCCGACGTCCGCGCGACGCGCTCGCGGTGCCAGGCGGGTTCGCCGAACCACGCCTCGGACTGCTTCGCGCGCTTGAACCAGAAGTGCATGTCGTGCTCCCAGGTGAAGCCGATCCCGCCGTGCATCTGCACCGCGACGTTCGCGACCCGGGAGTAGACGTCGCCGAGGCGGGCCTTCGCCATCGAGGCCGCGCGCGAGGCGTCCTTCGGAATCTCCTGCTGCGCCCACGCGGCGTACCAGACGAGCGAACGCGAGGGCTCGACGAGCGACAGGCACTCGGCCGCCATGTGCTTCACCGCCTGGAAACTGCCCACCGGCCGCCCGAACTGCTCGCGGACCTTCGAGTACTCGACCGCCATCTCCAGCGCGCGCTCGGCTCCGCCCTGGCTTTCGGCGGCGATCGCGACGCTCGCGAGGTCGAGCAGCGTCTCGAGGTGGCGCCACGCCTTGCCCTCGGCGCCGAGCACCTGCGAGGGCGCGATCGCGACGTCGTCGAAGGCGACCTCGAAGAAGCGGCGGGTGCGGTCGATCGACGGAAGCGGCACGACGCTCACCCCGGGCGTGTCGCGCGGGACGAGCACGAGGGTCACGCCGGCCGGCCCGGTGCCCGACCCGGTGCGCACCGCGACGAGCAGCAGGTCCGCCTGCTGCGCGTCCACGACGAAGCGCTTCGCGCCCGAGAGCCGCAGCCGGTCCCGCGCGCGGCGCGCGCGCAGCGCGATCCCGGCGGGGTCGAGCCGCTCGGACTCTTCGAGCCAGGCGACGGTCGCGAAGGCCTCGCCCGAGGCGAGGCGCGGAAGCCACGCCTTCTTCTGCGGAGTCGATCCGGCCGCGAGCAGCAACGAGGTCGCGAGAACGCCCGAGGAGAGGAACGGCACGGGTGCGAGCGATCGCCCGAGTTCCGAGAGGATCACGGCCGCGTCGAGCATTCCGAGGCCGAGCCCGCCGTGGTTCTCCGGCACGAGCAGCCCGAACCAGCCCTGCTCGGCGATCCTGCGGTTCAGTTCGGGAGAAAAGCCCTGCGGGTCCTCGGCGATCCGCCGCACGACGCGCGGCGACGCCTCGACGGAAAGCACCTGGCGCGCCGTCTCGGCGAGCATCTGCTGGTCGGCGGTGAGTCCGAAGTCCATCGCGGCGACGCCCGGCCCCGACGGGCTCAGGCCCCCCTGGGCATGCCGAGCCCACGCTCGGCGATGATGTTCTTCTGGATCTGCGAGGTGCCGCCGCCGATGATCATGCCG
>JAGWVP010000043.1 GCA_018970825.1 bacterium
CGCCACCTGGAAGAAGGTCGACGCCCCGGTGCCGCGGGTCGAGCCGCCGGTGCAGCGACGGTTGACCCGGGTTGCCACCGGCAACTGAGCTCGCGCGCAACGAGGCCCGCCTCGCGGCAAGGGGCTCGTTCGCGGGCGGTGCGACGTGACGAGGACGCGGCTCTGCGGTGTCGTCGGGGGCGAACCTCGAGGGCTCAGCGCATGCGGAAGAGCGAGCGCAGCTCGTTTCGGATCGCCAGGTTCGTCCGGCGCCATCACCCTTCGCTCTCGCCCGCCCCCCGCAGCCAACTCGCCGTGCGCGCGAGTCCCTCGGCGAACGACACCCGCGGGCTCCAGCCGAGGTGCTCCCTCGCCCGGTCGATTCGGAGCACGCTCGCGGGCACGTCGAACGGCCGCGACGGCAGGTGTCTCCTACGGACGCGGGTTCCGAGGAGCGCCTCGATGGCCCCGATCACCTCGAGGAGGTTCAGCCCGCGGCCGCTGCCGACGTTGAAGACGCGATGGCTTCCCTCGTAGGTGAGCGCGCGCGCGAGCGCAGAGGCGGCATCGCTCACGTGGAAGTAGTCGCGCACGACGCTGCCGTCGCCCCAGATCTCGATCTCCTCTCCGCGCAGGGCGCGATCGAGGAAGATCGTGACGGCACCCTGGGCCGTCGCCACCCGCTGTCGCTCGCCGAACGGGTTGGCGAGCCGCAGCACGCGGTAGTCGAGGCCGTGGAGGCGACGGTGAAGTTCGAGGTACTTCTCGATCGCGAGCTTTCCGATGCCGTAGGAACAGATCGGATCGGTCGGGTGGTCCTCGGGAATCGGGATCGTCCGGGGGATTCCGTAGACCGTGCCACCCGACGACACGAGCACGAAGCGACCCGCACCGCGCCGTCGCACCGCTTCGAGGAGGTGGAGCGTGCCCACGACGTTGGTCTGCACGTCCCGGGCGAAGTCGAGGTTCGAGGACCCCGGCAAGGTCGTCGACACGAGGTGGTAGACGGCGTCGCAGCCCGCGACCGCCAGGTCGACCTGTCCGGGGTCGAGGAAGTCGCCCTCGACCCACTCGACCGGCTCTTCGGCGCGAAACACCCGGTAGGGCCGCACGCCGGGCCGGTCGAAGATGCGCACCGCGTGGCCCTCGGCCAGTAGCTCGTCGGCCAGGTGCGACCCGAGAAAGCCCCCGCCGCCGAGCAGGACGCACTTCATCGGCCGCCGCGCCTCTCCGCCATGACCTCGGCGTAGACCTGCAGCATCTCGTCCACGTACTCCGCATCGGTCTTCGGGGGAACGGCGCTCGCCGACAGCCGGTCGAGCACCGCCCGATCCGTGGCCAGGTTCTCCAGCAGCCGGGCGAGGACGCCCGCGTCGCCGGCCGGGAAGAGGAGCCCGTTGCGCCCGTGCTCGACCGCCTCGGACATGCCGCCCAGGTCGGAGGCGACCACCGGGCACGCGGCCGCCTGCGCCGAGTAGATCACGAGTGGCGTGTTCTCGAACCAGATCGACGGCACGACCAGAACGTCGATCCCGGAGAAGATCGTGGCGATCTCGTCGTTCGGGAAGGTGCCGCAGAAACGGATCCGCGGGTCGTCGCCCGCGAGGGCCTGCAGGCGACGCGTGTACGGGGGATCGAAGTCCGGCCCGCCGTAGATCCGCAGCTCGACGGGAAGTCCGGCCGGAAGCGAACGCACCGCGGCCACGGCGACGTGCGCGCCCTTGTGCTCGCCGAGGGTGCCGATGAAGCCCACGCGAAGGCGGCCCCGCTCGTCCGCGACCCGTAGCACCGGAGGCACGGCGCGGATGCCGTACCTGCGAAGAACCGCCCTGTCGGCCCGGAGCCCGCACGCGACGAGACGGTCGAGCATCAACCGGGTCGGCACGATGACGCGGTCCAGCCGGTTCATGCGCTCGCGCAAAAACCCCGGCCGCCTCGCGAGATTGCCCGCCTTCCGACCGAGCGCACCGGTACCCCAGGCCCCGGATTCGATCCGGTCGACGAGGAACGACACCGCCCCGTCCGGCAGCAGGCCGAACGCGGCGGCCAGCGGCCCGGGCTGCGTGTCGGCGACCGCGTGGCGGATGCAGTTGACGCCGTCGTCGTCCGGCCCGGCGCATGCCGAGTCGTCGGGCAGGCGCAGCTGGCAGTTCGGGCAGATCAGCCAGTAGTCGGTGGTCGTCATGACCGTCGGAACGCCGGCCTCGACGCAGGCGTCGATCGCGGAAGCCGAGAGGTTGCCGAGGTGGAAGAAGTGCACGACGTCGGGCGAGAAGCGTCGCAGGAGTCCGCCGAACCAACGACCGTAGAGCGGATCGACGTGGTCGGGGCGCGCCGAGTCCGGCCGCGCGTCGCACGAGTAGCGGTGGACGTGGATGCCGTCGTGCTCGTACTCGTCGAAGCGCGACTCGTCGGGAAGGTCCGCCTCGGTGGGGCGCCCGGTGCAGACCACGACGTCGTGCCCGCGGCGTTGCAGCTCGCGGGCGCTCGAGAGGGTGAGGACTTCCGTCCCCCCGCCGTGATCGGGGAGGAAGAGATGCGAGGTGAGCACCAGCCTCATGGGGAGGCTTCCGCGGTAGCCCATTCGGGCAGGGTGCGGTAGTGCCATTGGTGCCCCGGCCGACCCACGGATCCCGGACTCCATGAAGCTCTACACCTTCCCCGTCGCCCCGAACCCGACCAAGGTCCGCCTCTACCTCGCGGAGAAGGCCGCGGCCGGTAAGCCGATCGCGATCGAGGAAGTCCCGGTCGATCTGGTCAAGGGCGAGCACCGATCCGCCGAGCATCGCGCGCGCAACCCGTTCGGACTGCTGCCCGTGCTCGAGACCGACTCGGGAGCCCACCTCGTCGAGTCGCTCGTCATCATCGACTACCTCGAGGAGCTCCACCCCGAGCCGCCGATGTTCGGCTCCGATCCCGAGTCGCGAGCCCATGCCCGGCAGGTCGAGCGGATCGCCGACCTGGGCGTGCTCGTCCCCCTGGGCGGTCTCGTCCATGCGACCCGGTCGCCGGTCGGCCATCCCGCGAATCCGCCCGTCGCCGACTACTTCCGGGCGCTCCTGCCGCGTCGCCTCGACTACCTCGAGTCGCTCTTCGCCGACGGCCGGACGTTCCTCGCCGGCGAGCGCGTCACGGTCGGCGACTGCACGCTCGCCGCGGCGCTGCAGTTCGGCCGCTTCCGCAAGATCGACCCGCTCGGCGAGTACCCGCGACTGCGGGCCTGGGACGCGCGCTACCGGGAGCGCGAGCCCGCGAAGCGGGTGCTCGTCCTCTGAATCCCGACCGCGGACGGAGACCGACCGCCATGATCGAGACGCGCCGCCGAAGCCTCCGCCCGGGCGACGCTTCCGGGGGCGCGCCGCGCCCGTGCCTCGACACGGCGCGGTTGCCCCGCGGTTTCGCCGTCCTCGTCGCCGTGCTCTTCCTCGCCTGTGGCACCGCGTCTTCTCCCGGGCCCGAGCGCGAGACCCTGGCCGGCGTCGAGTTCACGCACCACGAGACGGAGATCCGGGGCGTGACCTGGCACCACGTCGAGGCAGGTCGCGGCGAGCCGATCCTCTTCGTGCACGGGCTTCCCGAGTCGTGGTTTTCCTGGCACCACCAACTGGAGGACCTCTCCCGCGATCACCGGGTCGTGGCCGTCGACCGGAAGGGATGTGGCCGCTCCGACAAGGAGGACGGCGACTACCGGGTGGCAACCGTCGCCGACGAGCTGCTCGAACTCGCCGACGTGATCGGGCTCGACCGCTTCACGCTCGTCTCGCACGACTGGGGAACGCTCGTCGCCGACGAGGTCGCGTCGAGACGCCCCGAGCGCGTCGTGCGCTACGTCCGGATGCAGGTACCGGTGCAGCTGATCGAGGCGCGTCACTTCCCCCAATTCCGGCTCTTCACCGACCCGGTGATCGCGGAGTCGGTGCTGGGCGACGCGGCGCGCTTCGTCGACGGGCTCTACGGCCGCGTCGGGGTACCCGACCAGCCGTTCCGCAACACGGTGCAGCAGCTGCCCGGCGCGGAGCTCGACCGCATCACCGCGGAGTTCGCGCGGCCGGGCAGCGCGCGCGCGACCTACTACTACTTCCGCGACAACCCGGCCGACTTCGCCGCCTGGCCCGCGAGGAAGACCGCTCAGACCGCGCGGATGACGATGCCGGTCCTGCTCCTCCAGGCCGACTCCGACCGAAACCAACCGCTCTACTACTTCGACGGCGCGACGGCGTTCTTCCCCGACGCCCGCCTCGAGATCGTCGCCGATTCCGGCCACTTCTCCCACGTCGAGCAGCCGGACGCCGTTTCCACCGTGATCCGGCGCTTCCTCGCCGAGACATCGCAGGGCCGGTGAGGCCCGAGGACGCCCGGGACGTCTCGCGCCGGCGCCCTGCGAAGGTCGCGCCGCTGCGGTCCTTGACAGTGTTCGGATCGACGTGGGACCGTGCGCCCCGCAAAGGAGAGGGTTTTCGATGGGAATCCCGCTTGCGACTTCGTCCGTGACTCGGGCGGCCACGATCGTCGCGACCATCCTCGTAGCGCTTCTGCCTGGATGCGGCTCGACGAGCCGGTTCGTTCCCGAGCCGCCGCTGCTCGGCGAAGTCACCTACGAGGCGATTTCGGTCGACAGCGAGTGCTACCTGCGGATCCGCGTCGACGATCGCGGGGAGGTCGCCGGGGAGTTCTTCCTTTTCGAGGGCGGATCGGACGGCCCCGACTGCGAGCCCGACACGAGCGGATGCGATCGGACCGACGTCGCGAGCGGAACGCTTTCGGGTCGCGTCTCCGGCAACGCGGTCCGAATGACCGCGGAGCCACTCGAGCTCGATGCCCGAGCTTTCGTGCTGCAGGGATCCCGGGAGGGGGACGACCTGGTGCTCTCTGCGGACGATGGTCGGTGGACCACGAGGCGCTTCGTACGCCGCGAGGCCGCGCTCGCGCCCACGGACTTCCCGAGTACGCCTGGTGGGTGGCCACGGTACTCGGTCGAGTTCGCCTCGCCGTTCGTCGGCGCAGGGCAGCTCGCGGTGAGCCCGTTGCCCTCCCTCTTCTTCCCGCTGGTCTGGGGGAGCCATTACCGCCGCCTGTCCAATCATCCCGGGTGGTCGCGCCCCGACGATGCGCCCGGATCCGCATGGATGGGGACCTTCGCGAACGGATGGGTGTGGATCGACGTCTACGACGGCCGGATTGCGGGGCACCATCTCTCCCGGATCTGGTTCCGACAGCCCTCGAACCAGTCCAGCTCGGTTCCCATCGACCTCGAGGGGCTCCGACCCGGGGAGACCGCACGCATCTCGACGGAGGACAGTTGGATCGTCCTTGCCGACCCCGATCGACGCTTCGCGGTGTCCGGAACGGTCTCGAGGCCGGAGTAGGCCTGGCCGACGGCCTGCCGATTTCCGCGGCACGGCCCAACTCGCAGGCAGCCCTTGGGCAGCCGTGATGGAAAACAGGGGCCCCCGGCCGATGGCCCGACGGTTGCTCTGGGTGACTTCGTGCTCGGACTCGTCCTCACGGCGGGCGGCGCCCGCGGTGCCTACCAGGCGGGCGTCCTCAAGCGGATCGGGGAGATCCCCTCGCTCGCCGGGGCGGCATCGCCCTTCCCGATCGTCACCGGGGCGTCGGCAGGCGCGATCAACGGCACCGCCATCGCGGGCCGCGCGCGCGACTTCCGCGAGGCGACCCGGGAACTCGCCCGGCTCTGGGCCGGGCTCCGGGTCGAGAACGTGTTCCGGACCGACGCATTCTCGCTGTCGGCCGGCGCGCTGCGCTTCGTGCGCGACATGGCGCTCGGGCCGATCCTCGGCAGCACGCTCACGCAGGCGCTCCTCGACGCGGCGCCCCTGCGGGAGTTCCTCGGGCGGGCGCTGCCTCTCGACGGCATCGCCGGGTCGATCCGCGACGGCCACCTCTACGCCGTCGCGATCCTCGCGACGAGCTACCACTCGGGTCGATCCTTCACCTTCGTGCAGGGTCGCCCCGGGCACCCGGTGTGGGCGAAGAGCAGGCGCGTCGTCCTGCCCGTCGACCTGACCGTCGACCACGTCTGTGCGTCCGCCGCGATTCCGCTCGTCTTCCCGCCCGTGCCGATCCCTTCGGCTGCGGGCGACGTCTACTTCGGAGACGGCGCGCTGCGGCTCGTCACGCCCTTCAGCCCGGCGATCCGCCTCGGCGCGAGCCACGTCTTCGGGATCGGCATCCGCTCGCGTCGCGCCGCCGACTCCCTCTGGCAGGAGGAACTCGGGGTCGGCGGCGAGGGCCCGCAGCACGGCGAGGGCATCCCGATGCCGCCGATGGCGCAGATCTGCGGGGTGTTCCTGAACGCGCTGTTCCTCGACCACCTCGACGCCGACCTCGACCACCTGCGGCGCATGAACGAACTCATCGAGTCGGTCGGCGGCGAGGCGAGACCTGCGCTGCGGCCCGCGACGCCGGGTGCGACCGCAGAGCCCATGCGGGTCGTGTCGCCGCTCGTCGTGAGTCCCTCGGAGGATCTCGCACTCGTCGCGCAGCGCTTCGCGCACCGCATGCCGCGGCTCGTGCGCCTGATGCTCGACGGCCTCGGTACTCCCGACGCACAGAGCGCCGACCTCACGAGCTACCTGCTGTTCGACTCGTACTACACGCGGACCCTCGTCGACATCGGTTACCGCGACGCCGGCGAGCGCATCGACGAAATCGAAGCCTTCCTGCGCGACGGCACGGCGGCGTCCCGCGCCGCGGGCGCGTCCGTCTCGCGGATCGCGAACGAAGACAGGGAGGAGCGCGTCGCCGGCTGAGACGTTCCGGGGCGCGACGAACGACGATGAAGATGGACGACCCCGGTTACGAGCGGCTCTCCGGCCTCGATCACGCTTTCCTGCATTTCGAGACCGCCGAGACCTACATGCACGTCGCGCTCACGGCGATCCTCGAGGAGGGATCGCTGGCCCGGCCCGACGGCGGCATCGACGTCGAGCGGGTGCGGGCCCACGTCGCCTCGCGGCTGCACATGCTCCCGCGCTATCGGCAGCGGCTGCACTTCGCGCCGGTCACCGGCGACCCGGTCTGGGTCGACGACCACGCCTTCGACATCGACCTCCATGTCCGTCACAGCCACCTGCCGCGACCCGGCACCGACGAGCAACTGAAGGGGCTGATCGCGCGCCTGCTCGAGCGACCGCTCGACCGCCGGCGCCCGCTCTGGGAGATCTACGTCGTCGAGGGCCTTCCCGGCCGCCGCTTCGCGGTCCTGTTCAAGGTCCACCACTGCATGGTGGACGGAATCGCCGGGATCGGACTGCTCGCGGCACTGCTCTCCCCGGTCGCCGAGGCCGTGGTTCCGCCGGCCCGGCCCTGGTCCCCGCGTCCGGTCCCGTCGACGTCGCAGATGCTTCGCGACGAGGTGCGACGGCGGACCGACGCGTCCTTCGGTCTCCTGCGCTCGCTCCCGGGAGCGCTCGCCTCGGGCGGGGGGGCGGCGGGCGCCCGGCTCGCGAGCCTCGCGGGCTTCCTCAGCGCAGGCGTGCGAAGCGCGGCGGAGACTCCGTTGAACGGACCGGTCGGCCCGCACCGCCGCGTCGAGTGGCTCGAGTTCGACCTGGCCGAGATGAAGGAGGTGAAGACGCGGCTCGGGGGGACGCTGAACGACGTCGTGCTCGCGACCGTGGCCGGGGCGATGCGACGCTACCTCGGGCGGCGCGGGGCCGCGTGCGAAGGGGAGTTCCGCGCACTCATCCCCGTCAGCACGCGCACCGTCGACGAGAGCGGCAGCGGCGGCAACCGCGTCTCGGCCTGGATCGCACCGCTCCCGCTCGGCGAGATGACGCCAGCCGAGCGCTTCTCGGCGATCGGCCGACTCACGTCGACCTACCGCG
Source organism: bacterium (assembly GCA_018970825.1). Taxonomy (GTDB): domain Bacteria; phylum Desulfobacterota; class Binatia; order UBA12015; family UBA12015; genus REEB422. The sequence goes on from JAGWVP010000043.1 coordinate 7,827, forward strand.
AGAACCAGGAGGAGCAGGGCGCCGAGGTGCTGACCGCGACGGCCGAGTGGACGACCGCGCTGCCGCTCGCGGCGGCCGTCCGGCTCATCAGCAGGTCGCGTGCCTTCAACGTCGTCATCACGAACGTCCCGGGGCCCCCGGTCCCTTTCCACCTGCTCGACGCGCCCATGGTGACGGGCGTGCCGCACGTCCCGCTGTTCGAGAACCAGGGTCTCGGCATCGCGTTGCTGAGCTACGCGGGGCGCTTCTCCTACGGACTCGTGGGCGAGTGGGACCTGCTGCCCGACATCGACTGCCTCGCGGAGGCGATCGAGGAGTCCTGGGCGGAACTACGCTCGGCCGCGGGCGTGGCGACGGTCGAGCGGACCGGCAGGGGCGCCGAGAGCGATTCCAGTTCGCTCGCCGAGGGCGTATGGCGGGGGGAAGCTCGGACCGCACCCCTCGAGCAAGCGGGGCCGCTTCCGCCGGGGCCGAACGGGAGCGATGTCGGGGACCGGGAGGCCTCCGCCGCCCCGCACTGACGGCTCCGCGCTCGTAGCGCCGGGTGATTCCGGGCAGCGGAACTCGCGATGGGAGGGGGCGGCGCGTTGCCGCGCCGCCTCCCGCGCGAATCACGGCCCGATGCGGACCGCGCGCACGAGGTCATGCGCGTCGCGCTCTGCGACGTCTTGCAGGACGCCGTCACGGTCAGCCAGTCCGCGGTGCCGATCGAGAGCTCGGCCGCGAGCGGTGGCGCGAACGTAGCGCCGGGGTCGAACTGCCACGACGAGGGGCCGATGTCCATCGAAAATCACACTCGTTGCGCGGCGGCCGTTCGCGACGGTCACCCCCGGGTCGCGGGACCCATTCGGGCGTGCGAAGCCCGCCTCACCCCGGGTAGAGCTCCCACGCGCGCCGCGCCATGTGCAGCCCGACACCGATCAGCAGGAGCGCGATCGCGGTCCGCCCGTAGACCTTCATGAGCCGCTCGATCGTCTCCTTGGCCGTGCCGGCCGAGCCCGGCCGCAGCGTCTCGAGGATCGCCGGCACGAAGGTCGCGCCGGCACCGAGCAGGATGAAGACCAGCGCGCCGAGGGGCCGCAGGTGCGCGGGCATGTCCTCGATCTGGTGTCCGGCCGCGATCGCGACCGGGAAGATCTTCGGGTGCAGGCCGCAGACCGCGAAGCCGGCGAGCGCGCCGCGCAGGGCGATCTCGCTCATCGGCAGGTCCGACGCCGGGTCGACCAGGTGGGCGAACGACGGGAAGCGCGACTTGAAGGCCGCCCACAGCCGGCTCGTCCGCTTATCCTCCTCCGGCTCATGGAACGGCTCCTCCGTCAGCGCGCCGATCGCTCGACGCGCACCGATCACGAGGAGCACGGCCGCGAGCACCGCGTGGACGAGGAACTTCCGCCAGACGTGCCCCTCGGCCGTCGCGGCACTCCCGGTCCCGATCGACGTCTTCGTCGCGAGCAGCATGCCGATGCCGAACGAGAACAGGATGCCGAGCACGCCGCCCGCCGCGTAGGCCCACGCGGCGCGTTTCGGCGCCTTGCGGTCGCTCGCGATCACGAACCCGAGCACGAAGGTCTCGGGGCTCAGGAAGAGGGCGAGGCCGAGCGAGGCGACGACGGCGATGTGCGTGGACATGGTCTCGGTCCTCGCCTTAACGGGGCGAGGTGCCACGCGTCCAGAGCCGACCCGGGTTTCCCGGCGGGCGACGCGACGGTTTCCCCGGCGGTCCGTCGCCCGACGCGACTTCACCCCTTGGCCTGCACCCGTGGCGGCTGGCAAGGTGGGCGTCGATGGACGGACCCCTCCGATCCGCGAGCGGGCGGCGCCGGCCCGCGATCGCCGTCGCGGCCCTCGCGGCCTGCCTCGCATTCGCGTCGCTCGCGGCGGTCTCCGCCTTCGCGCACGCGCTCCACCCCGCGCTCCTCGAACTCGTCGAGCGCGGCGACGGCGCGATCGACGTGACCTGGAAGACCTCGCTCACGCAGCTCTCGGGCGTGACGCTCGCGCCGCGCCTGCCGGCGCGCTGCGTGAACGAGTCGGACCGCGTCGAGTCGGTCGACGGCATCGCCGTGGTGGAGCGGTGGACGGTGCGCTGCGGCGAGGGCGGCCTCGCCGGGCTCGACGTCGCCGTCGACGGCCTCGCGGCGAGCAAGACCGACGCGCTCGTGCGCGCCGCGTTCGCGGACGGTCGCGCCTTCCAGTCGGTGCTCCGGCCCGCATCGCCGTCGCTGGTCGTACCGGCACGCCCCTCGCGCCTCGACGTGCTCCGCGACTACGGTCGCATGGGCGTCGAGCACATCCTTGGCGGCCCCGACCACCTCGCCTTCGTTCTCGGGCTTCTCCTGCTCGCGACCTCGCCGGGGATGCTGCTCGGCACGATCACCGCGTTCACCGTCGGCCACAGCGTGACGCTCGCGCTCGCGGCGCTCGGGCTCGCCCGCCTGCGCCAGCAGCCGGTCGAGATCGCGATCGCAGCAACGGTGTTCCTGCTCGCGGTCGAGGTCGCCGGCGGCGCCCGCGACGCGGCCGGACTCCTGCGGCGCAGGCCGTGGCTCGTCGCCGGGGCGTTCGGCCTGCTGCACGGGCTCGGCTTCGCGGGCGCGCTCGCCGAGGTCGGGTTGCCGCAGGGCGAGGTGCCGCTCGCCGTGCTCTCGTTCAACCTCGGTATCGAGGCGGGCCAGCTCCTGTTCGTCGCCGCGATGCTGGCCGTGGACGTCGCGATTCGTCGATGGACGGGCGGGCGCCCGGCCTGGGTCGAGACTGCCGCGGCCTACGCGATCGGCTCGCTCGCCGCGCTCTGGTGCATCGAGCGCACCGCGTCGCTGCTCGGCGTCTGAGCGTCGATGCCCCCCGGGGCGCGGCCGACGCGATCCCCCGGTCAGCGGGGGGATCGTCGCCTCAGGCGCGGAGCTTCAACCCGACCGCGTCGAACGTCCGCGACGAGAATTGCCCGCACTCGCACTCCGTGCCGAGCGCACGCGGCGTCACCGCGGTCACGACTTCGAAGTCGCTCGCGAAGTGCAGGCGCGCGAAGACGCGCGAGGGGTCGAGGACCCGCTTCTCGAAGGTCTCGCCGGCCTCCGGGCCCGACACGACGTGCGAGAGCCAGGTGTCGGAATCGAGAACGAAGTCGAAGACCAGCGGGGATCCCGAGTCCGGCTCCGTACCGCCGTCGGCGCCGGTGACCGGCACCAGCCGGCCCGTCCTCCCCGACTCGACCCTCCAGGTCGCCCAGTCGGAGCCGGAGGAGCCCGGGGCGGCGCCGCCGACCACGTTCACCGCGGACGTGGTCCCGACGGTCCGGGAGGAAGCCGAGAGGTCGGGCGCGATGGTGAACAGGGTCACCGCGGAGGCGCGGACGACCATCGTCGGATCGAGGGGGCCGACCTCCGGGTCGAAGGCGCTGCGCTGCCGAACGCTGTGCGACTCGGCCGTCAGGCGCCAGGTGCCGGCGATCCCGGACCGCCGTAGCGCGGGCACCTGCGCCCGGGCCTGCGACGAGGCCAGCAAGGCTCCGGATGCGGCGAACAGAGAGAAGTTCCTGCGACTGATCATCGGTGACCTCCAGAGGTCGCGACGAGATCATCGTCGCGGAGCCCATACCCCATCAGGAAACCGGCAACGGGTCCACCCTGCTTCGCTTGTCCGAAGGGACGACCCGGTTGTCCGAAGGAGCCAAGGCTCCGTTCCTCGTTGACAGTTTCGAGGGCCCCGGCCTACTACGCAACTCGGCCTCCCGTCGGCGGCCGCGCGCTCTCTCGGGGAGGGAGTACCAGGAGGGACGACGATGGCCCGCTTCGAAGCCCGGTCCGTTCGGAGGACGATCCGCCTCGCCGAGTTGATGGCGATCGCGACCTTCGTCGTCGCGTGCGGCAACAACTCGGCCGCCCCGCCCCCGCCCGCCACCCCGACGCCGGTGCCGACGCCCGACGTCTCGAGCCGCGCGCCCGCGCCGTGGGGGCGCACCGAGGAGCGCGAGTCCTGCTCGGCCTACTCGGTGACGCGCAGCCCGCACTTCGGCGACCTGCACGTCCACACGACCTATTCCGCCGACGCCGTCACCTTCAACGTGCTCGGAACCCCGACCGACGCCTACGAGTTCGCGCGCGGAAACGAGATCCGGCTCGCGCCCTACGACGCCGACGGTCGCGGGACGCGGCCGCTGCGGCTGCGTCGGCCGCTCGACTTCG
>JAGWVP010000678.1 GCA_018970825.1 bacterium
GCCTCGACTGCTTCGGGCCGATGACGAAGTCCTGGCCCCCGGCGCGCACGCCCCCGAGGTCGACGATGCCCACGTTCACCGCGGGGTCGAGCAGGCGCACGGTTCCGAGGTCCACGGGCTTGCCGGATGAACCCGTCGCCCGCAGCACCACGCGGTCGCCCTCGTGCAGGATGAAGTCGACCTCGGCGTACATGGCATCCACGAGGCTCGCACCGGGGCTCCCGAGCGTGAGCAGTCCCGCCACGCCACGCTCCTTCAGGATCCCGGAGCCGGGCGGCAGAGCGAACGGCCTGCCGACAGCGGGAACGAGATGGCCGACGGGGTCCTCGCCGCTGCGAATCTCGACGCCGTCGAACTCGGAGAGCGGCCTTGGTGGCGGCGCCGAGACGTCGACCCGGGCTCTCGGAGGAGCGGCCGTCTCGACGATCGAGAGGGGCTCGACCGCTCCCTCGACGAGCTGGTGGAAGAACTCCTCGGCGACCTGCTCGTTGCCGATCGAACTGAAGTGCCACTGAGGCGCGCGGTACGGGAAGCGCGTCCCCGAGAAGGCGCGGCCGGCGGAAAGGTTCGGGCGATCGAGCCCCCTGGCCATCCGGACGACTCTCTCGTCCTGGTGCAGGAGGACGATCTGCGGCCCGTCCGCGGCGATCCGGTCGAGGAGCTTCGCCTGGATCGCCAGCGCCTCGTCCTGCATCGAATCGCCCCGGTAGTAGAACGGGTTCGGCAGCGTTCGGTTCTCGCCGATGACCGCGACGAGCGTCGGAGCCGTGTTTCGATCGTACCGGAGGTACTGCCAGCGCGGCAGCGGGCGGAAGTAGTCGTCGAAGCGGTCCGCGTAGGCGAGGCCGGGGACCTCGAGCAGCCGGAGTTCGTCGTCCTCGAGGACGTAGCGCGCATGGAGGAAGTAGGGAGAGCGGAAGTCCGTGTGGTTGAACGTCGTGTCCCGCTCGGCCTGGAAGCAGGCGGGGCCGAGGAGCACGAAGTCGCAGCCGAAGCCTCGGCCGACCTCGTCCCACAGCATGTAGACCTGCTGAAAGCCGTGCCAGCCGTTGCCGAAGTTGAGGACGTCGACGCGATCGAATCCGGACTCGCGCAGGCGCCTCTGCAGGAGGGCAGGATAGTCCTGGCCGTCGTCCACCTCGTCGCCGAAGGTGAACGAATCCCCGAGGGCGCAGACCCGCGTGCGGCCCTCCGGCTTCTCCTCGGGGAAGTGAACGAACGAATCCGAGCGTCCGAGGCGGTAATGCCCGAGCCTCTCCATGGTCCGCGCCGACACGTGCCTCGGGGGTACCAACGCCGCTTCCTTCGGCACCTGCCGCGCACGAAGGGTCGCCACGAACGGACGCCAGAAGAAGAAAGAGTGAATCGCCGCGATCCACAGCAGCGCGTGGATCACGGCGAGCGCGACCCGGCCGGCTCGATGCCGGCCCGACCGGTCGCTCACGGCCGTCCGGGCCTCACGCCAGCTTCGGGTACTCCGGCACGTAGACGTGCTTGCGGATGAACGCCTCCATGTCGGCGGGGCGGTCGACCTGGGCGAGGCCGCCGTCGAAGACGAGCTTCGCGACGCGCGCCGCCGTCTTGATCTCGGTCTCGAGGATGTTCGCCTGCAGCGGGTAGAGGAGTCCCTGCTGCAGCAGCTCCGGCGAGACCTGGTCCGCGACCGAGCTCGCCGCCTCGATGAACATCTGGTCGGTCACCCGCTTCGCACGCGTCGCGTAGACCGCCATGCCGACGGCGGGGAAGATGTAGAAGTTGTTGGCCTGGCCGGGCAGGAAGGTCTTGCCGTCGAGGTGGACCGGCGAGAACGGCACGCCGGCCGCGTAGATCGCCTTGCCCTTCGACCACGTGTAGGCCTGCTCGGGCGTGCACTCGGCGCAGGAGGTGGGGTTCG
>JAGWVP010000044.1 GCA_018970825.1 bacterium
GGGTGGCATCGTGCCGGACGACGACGCCGACCGCCTCCGCTCCGAGGGCGTCGCCCGGGTCTACACGCCGAAGGACTACGACATCCTCGGCATCGTGGCCGACATGGCGGAGGTGGCTGCGCGACGGGCCGCCTGAGGCCTCCGCTGCGAGGGCATCCCGGTCCGCGACGGGCGGGAGGTCGACCTCGCCGCGGTCGCGGTTCGGGTCTGAGCAGACGGCGGCGCTCCGGACCCCACGCTTTCCCGATCCCGACAATGTGATCTGATCTTCCCGGAGGAGGACTCATGGCTGGAATCCAGGAGCACGAGGGAGCCGCTTCGGCGGCCGACGCGGTCGGCGCGGCGACGCGCACGGCGGAGAGAGTCCGCAAGGCGGTCGACGCGGCGCTTGCCAACGGTCGGAAGTTGACCGACGGCGGCAAGGGCATCGACGACCACCAGGCCCACGCCGAGCGGCTTGCGTACCTCGCGACCGAGGCTCTCGCTGCCGAGTCGCTGATCGGCTACGCGCGCGAGGCTTCGGGGCAGGATCCGATCGCGGCCGAGTGCGCGGCGATCTTCACCGGCATGGTCGCGTCCCGCGCGCGCACGGCGCTGGGCGAGCATGCCGACGCCTTCGGCGTCTCGAGCGCGCTGCTCGACGAGACCGTCGACTCGCCCGAGGCCCGAGCCTTCGTGCGCGCGGCTCTCGCCGACCGGCACGTCGAGGGGCTGGGCGGCCGCGTCGTCGCGATGCGGGGCACGCCGGACTCCTTCCTCGACAACGACGTCGATCGCGCGACGCGCGAGGCGGTGCGGGCGTTCGCCCAGGAGGAGGTCGCGCCGCTCGCGCAGCACATCCACCTGAAGGACGACCTCGTGCCGGAGTCGATCATCCGCAAGATGTCGGAGCTCGGCTTCTTCGGCATGGCGATCCCCGAGACCTACGGCGGCCAGGGCATGGGCAACGTCGCCATGATCCTCACGACCGAGGAGCTCTCGAAGGCCTCGCTCGCCTCTGCGGGCAGCCTGATCACCCGTCCCGAGATCCTGACGAAGGCGCTGCTCGCGGGCGGCACCGAGGGCCAGAAGCAGGAGTGGCTGCCGAAGATCGCGGCCGGCGACACCATGGTCGCGATCTCGGTGACCGAGCCCGACACCGGGTCCGACGTCGCCTCGGTCAAGGTCCGCGCGGAGAGGGGCGAGCAGGGCGGGGCGCCGGGATACTTCATCTCGGGCGCGAAGGCGTGGTGCACGTTCGCGGGTCGCGCGAACGTGATCGCGATGCTGACCCGGACCGACGCCGACCCGGCCAAGGGCGCCCGCGGGCTCTCGCTCTTCATCGTGCCCAAGGACGCGTTCGAGGGCCACGAGTTCGTCATGCGGCAGCCCGGCGGCGGCACGATCGAGGGCAAGGCGGACCGCACGCCCGGGTATCGCGGCATGCACTCCTACACGCTGCAGATCGACCGCTACTTCGTCCCGGCCGGCAACCTGGTCGGCAAGGAGGGGCAGGGCTTCTACCTGCAGATGAGCGGCTTCGCCGCGGGGCGCCTGCAGACCGGCGGCCGCGCGACCGGGCTCGCGCAGGCGGCTCTCGAGGCGGCCGCGGTCTACTCGAACGAGCGCTCGCAGTTCGGGCAGCCGATCGGGTCCTACCAGCTGACCCGGAACAAGCTCGGGCGGATGGCGGCGGAGATCGCCGCGTCGCGGCAGCTGACCTACCATGCGGCGCGGATCTTCGACGAGGACGAGTCGCGGGCGCTCGAGCCCGCGATGGCGAAGTTGTTCACCTGCGACGTGGCGGTCCGGACGACCCAGGAGGCGCAGCTCCTCCACGGCGGGTGGGGCTTCGCCGAGGAGTTCCCGATCTGCCGGTACGTGGTCGATGCGCTCGTGCTGCCGATTTTCGAAGGGGTGAAGCCGATCCTCGAGTTGAAGGTGATCGCGAGGAGCCTTCTGGCGCAGTAGCGGGGCGGAGCCTGTACGACCGAGAACCGGCTCAGGAAGCCCCGCCGGGGTGTGGCCGCGAGGCACCTCCCGGAGCGGGGGGGGGGAGCCTGCCTGGGCCCCCGGCCATGGCTCCAGCGCCACCGGTTCCGGCGGAGGTGCTTGCCAAAGCCACGCCACATCGACTAGAAGCATGGGGGTCTCCGACCTTCTCGGGGAGCGGCCGAAGGGGTGACGGTGGTATCCACAATGATCGTGAAAAAATTGATCGTGATTCCCGCTCTCGTCGTGCTTGCCCTCGTCGCGATGCCCTCGTCGGCCCGCGCGCAGACGGGTTGCGAACCGGCGTGTTCCGGCTATCCGGCGAACGCGAAGAGTCTCACCTGCGCCTGTCGCGCGGTCTGTGCGAAACTCGAATGCCCTGCCGGTACGGGGGCTCCTTCGTTCATCGAGAGCAAGGCGTGTCCTCCCGGACCGAGCACGCCTGCGCACACCGTCTCGCGGATCTGCTGCACGGCGACGAGCGGGCGGGTACGATGCAAGCCGTTTCCCTCCTGCAAGACGATGTCCCGGTCCTGAGGTTCGCGGGGCTCACGGCCGCGCTTCTGATCTCGGCGTACTTCGCCAGCGGCTGCGCCTCGCATCTCGGGGTGGTCGCGCCTGCGTCTCCGGCGGGTTCGTCCAAGCCCTCCCCGTCGCTCGTCTCCGCCGCGAGCGGCCCGAAGGTCGCCGGTCCAGCCAAGACCGAGACCGCCGCAGAGATGGCGGGCCAGTTGATGAGTTCCGAAGACCTCGCTCGTCTCGCCGCCCTCTCGAAGAGGAGGGCCTCCGCGGTCGAGCCCTTCGACTACCGCATCGGCCCCGAGGACGTCCTCGAGATCAGCGTGCCGGACCTGGGTGACTCCCGGGGCGCCGCGGCCCCCACGGGAACTCGCGTCGACACCGCCTCGCCGGTCGCATCCGCGCCGAGCGCCGCCGGCGACCGGGGTGTCCGGGTGTCGCACCACGGCACCATCGAGTTGCCGCTGCTCGGAGAGATCAGGGCCGAGGGCCTCACCGAGCGCGAGCTCTCCGACGAAATCGAGCGGCGACTCGTCTCCCGCGGAATCCTTCGAAAGCCGGAAGTCGGCGTGGTCGTCACCGAGTTTCGGGGACGTGCCGTGACGATCATCGGCAGCGTCACCAAGCCGGGGACCTACCCGCTCTCCAAGCCGGGAGCCACCCTCGTCGACATGATCCTCGTCGCGGGCGGGCCCACGGAGTCCGCCGGGAGGGTGGTCCATTTCACCCCGGCCGAGGATGCCATTACGACCGGTCGCGCCGAGCCGCAGACCGGCGCAGCGCCGACGCGGGCTCATCCGATCCGCATCGACCTCGAGGTTCTCCTCCGGTCCGGACCCACGGATCCCGACCTGAATCCGCCGGCGCGCCCCGGGGACCTCGTCCGGGTCGCGGAGGAGGGAAACGTCCAAGTCGAGGGCTGGGTGGACAAACCCGGGACGTTCCCCGCGACGTCGACGACGACGCTCACCGGGGTGCTCGCCGCCGCGGGGCCGCAGTTCGCGGCCGATCTCGGCGGTGTGACCGTCCGACGGACGCTCGCTCCGGGCGAGCAGCGCACCTACACCGTGGACGTTACCGACATCGTCGCGGGCGGTACCCCGGATCTTCCCCTGACCGACGGGGACGTCGTGACCGTTCCGGTGCACGCCGGCAAGGTCGTGCCCTTCAGCCTGTACCAGGTCGGAAAACAGGTGATCAACGTCGGCGTCGGCGGCATGGTCCCTCTCTTCTGAGCGGTCGCTTGGAACCATCGAGCATCCAACCCCGAGGTGGCCCGGTCCCCGTGCACGCGGTGGTCGGGCGCGAAGCGGCCCGAATCGCGACGACCTACGGCGATTTCGTGGACGCAGAGTTCACGGAGGCGCCCGCCCGATCTCTCCGCGACTACCTCCACCTGATCGTCAAGTATCGGTGGCTCGCCGCCACGGCCTTCTCCGCCATCCTCGCGTCCGCCGCGGTCCGGACGCTGATGGCGCCGAAGATCTTCGTCGCGTCGACCAAGCTCGAGATTTCGAAGGAGGCTCCGATCCAGCTCCGGCTGAAGGACGACGTGCTGAACCTCGACGAGAGCGCCGGCAAGGGGCCGCGGTTCTTCTCGACGCAGATCGCGATCCTGCGCAGCCGCGATCTCGCCGAGCGCGTGATCCGCAAGCAGAAACTCGACGAGAGCGAGACCTTTCTTCGACCGACCAAGGACCGAGGCAGCGTCGTCGAGATCGGCTCCGAGTTGCTCGGAGAGGTTCGCCCCCGCGGCCTTCCGGCGAAACAGATCGTCCTCGCGGACGGCGGACGATCGGCCGCCGCCGAAATCGACCCCGGGCTGATCGATCGATATCTCTCGTATCTCGGCGTCGCGGAGGTCAAGGGTACCGATCTGGTCGAGGTCACCTTTTCCACGCCCAGCCCGACACTCTCCGCGATGCTGTCGGCGGCGCACGCCCAGACGTACCTCGAGTCGGCGGCCGAGACGAAGGTGGAGACCGACGTCGAGGCCCGGGGGTTCCTCGATCGGCAGATCCGGCAGGCCCGGGAGAACTTCGACCGCTCCCAGGCGCTCCTCGCGGCGTTCCGATCGCAGCACCCGCAGGTCGCCATGAACGAGGAGTACAAGGAATTCGGCGACCGCGTCTCGCAGTATGCGAAGGCGCTCGGTGACGCGGAGGCCGATCGGATCGAACTGCAGAGCCAGCACGACTTCCTCGCGCGCAAGGGCATCGACCCCGCCACCTATTTTTCGGGCCGCGAAGCCTCCCCGTCCACCGCCAAGCTGCACGATGCTCTCGTCGACATCGGCATCCAGCGATCCGCCCTCTCCGGCAAGCTGGGACCGAACCATCCGCAGATGGTCGAGCTCTCCCGCCTCGAGGCGGAGACCAGGCAGCAACTCGAGCAGGAACTCCACCGGGAGATCGCCTCCGTCCGCAGCCGCCTCGAGGCCGCTCGCAACCGCGAGGCGCGGGCCCGCGATGCGCTCGGCAAGATGGAGTCCTCCGCCACCGAGCTCCAGAGGCTCGGGGCCCAGTATGCGCTGCTCAAGTCGGACGCCGACAACGCGCGGGCCCTCCACGACTCCTTCATGAAGCAGAGAACCGACACCGCCGTGCGCTCTCAGCTCGACTCGACCCCGGCGAGAGTCGTCGAGCGCGCGGACGTGCCGCGCCGGGCGGCCAAGCCCGACTTCGGCGCCGACATGCGGCTCGGCCTGCTCATGGCCCTCGCGACCGCGATCGCCGCGGTCCTGGTGGCCGATCACTTCGACAACTCGGTGAAGACGAGCAAGGAGATCGAGAGCCTGTTCCACCTCGCTCCTCTCGCGACGATCCCGAACTTCGCCGCCGCGCGCAGGGCCTCGGAACGACGCCGCGGGCGTGCGAAGCTCCTGCCGGTCGCGGAGACGCCCGCGCCGACGACGGGCGCCGCTTCGGGCGCGAGTCCCGGGCCGATGCTCGTCGTGCACCACGAGCCCCGTTCCGTCATCGCCGAGGCCTTCCGCGGGCTTCGAACGAACATCCTCTTCTCGACCGCCGGAGCGCCCCCGAAGGTGATCGTGGTGGCGAGTGCCGGGATGAACGAGGGCAAGACGGTGATCGCCTCGAACCTCGCCGCGACCCTCGCGGAATCCGGCGCGAGGGTGATCCTGATCGACGCGGACATGCGCCACCCGAGCTGCCACCCTCATTTCGGGGTGTCGAACGACGTCGGCCTCTCGACGTTCCTCACGGGGCGAGGCTTCGATGAAGTCGTGCACGAAGTGGGTGCCACGCGCCTCGCCTTCGTCGCGGCGGGTCCCCATCCGCCGAATCCCGCCGAACTCATCGGGTCGACGAGGATGGCCGAGGCGGTCGCGCGGCTTCGGGAGGAATACGACTTCGTCGTCATCGATTCGCCCGCTCTCCTGCCGGTGACCGACGGCGTGATCCTCTCCCGGTACGCCGACGGAGTGGTGCTCGTGGTCCGGGCGCAGGACACGTCGCGGGACATGGTGCTGCGCGCCCGGGATCTCCTCCGGGTGGCGAACGCGCACGTTCTCGGCGCCGTGATGAACAACACCGACGTCGGCTGGGGAAACTACCAGTACGGGGGCTACTACGGCCGATACTCCTACGCGCCGAGGGAGGAGCAGGAAGCCGTGGGGCCCGAGGCTGGTGCGGCTTGAATCGTCTCGATCGCGGAGTCCTCGTCGCGCTCCAGGTCCTCATCCTCTCCCTGCCCCTGTTCCTCGGCGGCAGGCAGTGGGTCGGGGTGACGCTCGGGGCCCTCGTCGTGCTGGTGCTCGGCGCGATCACCCTGCGCACCCGCGGCCGACGTGGCGGGGGGGGCTCGGTGCCCGGGGCTTCCGCGCTCGCGGCGTTCGCCGGACTGGCCCTGCTGACCTGCGTTCCCCTCCCTCCGGGAGTCCTCGAGGCGCTCGCTCCCGCTACCGCGAGGCTCTACCGGGACGTTCTCCCGGGCTGGCCCGGCGCAGGGGACTGGTCGCCGTGGCGGCCCGTCGCCCTGTCCGCATTCGCCGTCGTATCGACGCTGACGCGCTTCTCGATCGCCTTCGGGGCCTTCGCCGTGATCCTCGCCTTCCCGTGGCGATCCATCGACGAGGGTGACGAGGCCCGCCTGATCGTGCTCGACCGTCTCGTCCTGACGCTCATCCTCGGCGGCGTCGCGATGGCCGCCCTCGCGCTCTTCCAGCAGTTCTTCGGCAACGGCTGGGTCATGTGGGTGAGCGAAGAGCCCGCCGGCGAGGCGCGCATCTCCGGGCCCTTCGTGAACCCGAACCATTTCGCGGCCTGGCTGGAGATGGTGATGCCGCTCGCGCTCGCCGTCTGCCTGACCCTCGTGGTCCGCCTGCGTCGGCGAGTGGCCGCGACGGCGCTGTCGAGCCGCGGACTCGGCGTCCGTTCCCGAAGGGTCTGGGTCTCGGCGCTGGTCGCCCACCAGGAGAGCCTCTGGCCCCCCATCGTCGCCGCGACCGGCTTTCTCGTCATGTTCGCGGGGCATGCCGGGGCCGACTCCCGGGGCGGAAACGTCGCACTGCTCGCAGGCATGGCGGTGACGTTGTCCGGCCTCGTTCGGCACCTGGTCGAGACGGAAGAACGCACCGCGGCGAAGCGCTTCGCGGCGCTCCTCCTGCCGCTCGGCCTCGTCGGCTTCGCCGGCCTCGTGATTCTCTCCTGGTGGCAGGCCGATACCCAGGTGGCCGAGGTCGGACTCGAAGGCTCGGTCGACCTGAGCCTCGGGGCCCGCGTGGCGGCCTACCGGTTGGGCGTCGGAATCGTGCGCGACTTCCCGTTTCTCGGCACGGGGCTCGGTTCGTGGATCGACGCCTTCCGTCCCTACCAGGCGCCGCCGCTGGAGAGCGGGATCCTCGATCACGCCCACAACGACTATCTCGAACTCGTCGCCGAGACGGGATGGGTCGGGTTTTCGATCGTCGCGTGGTTCGGTCTCGCGCTCGCCTGGGCGATCTGGCAGGAGCGGCGCAAGGTGGTGGAGGACCACTCGCTTTCCCTCCCCGGGGCGGCGGATCTTGCGCGGCGTCCGGTCGGCTTCGAGATTCCCGAATGGCGCAGGGCCCTGCGCCACCACCACCTGATCCGGTGGGGGCTCGCCGGAGGGGTGACCGCGATCCTGGTCCACAGCCTCGTCGAGTTTGCGCTTCGGATGCCGGGGAACCTGCTGCTGGTGATGGTGCTCCTCGCGATGATGGTTCTCGGAGCCGGTCCGCTCCAGCGCGGCCGCGCGCCTGCCGTGGTCGTGCTGTTCCTCTGTCTTCTCGCGGCGGCGATCCCGACCGGCGCGAACGGGCTGCTCGTCTACCTCGACCGGGACCCGATCTCGCCGCGCGATCGAGTCGAGAGAGCCGAGTTCCTGCTGTCGGAGGAACCAGGGGACGGCTACGACCGGGCGCTTCGGCTCGCCAGGGGAGCCGTGGACTCGGCCCCGGCCTTCATCGAGGCCCACGAGATCCTCGCGAACGCCCTCGGCGAAGGACCCGAGGGCGTCGAGTATCTCCGCCATGCGGTCGCGCTGCAGCCCTGGGCCGTCGAGCGCAGGGACGCTCTCGGACAGAGGCTCGTCGAGGAAGGAGACGTCGAGGGGGCTGCCCTCGAGCTCGGCGACTCGATGTTCCGCTACCCGAGCCTCATGACCCACGGCTACCTGTTCCTGTCGCCGATCGAGTCCCGTCGCACGGATGGGGATCTGCAGCAGGTGCTGGCGCGGCTCGGGTCGCCGGGGACCGTGAAGTCGCGCATCGGTGCACTCCCCCCCGAGGTCGCCGACGCTCTCGAGGACGGGATGCGGCGGGCGCTCGAACACCCCGGGCCGGGGATCATGCGGTCTCGTGCCGCCGTCACCTCCGAACTCGCGCAACTTCTCGAGAATCGCGGCAAGTGGGACGAAGCGGGAAGCGTGCTCTTCGAGCAGGGCCGGACGGTCGAGGACGTCCGCCTGCTGACGCGGTCGGCCAACGATCACCTCGTGGTGCGGAACTACGACGGAGCCGAGAAGGCGCTCCTCGCCGCACTCGTCCTCGCGCCCGACCAGGCGACCATCTATCGCGACCTCGCGACGCGGGTCTATGCGCCCCGGGGCTACTACGAGCGTGCCGACGCCGTCCTCGACGCCGGACGCCGCAACGCGGCGGACCTCCTGCCCCTCCACCGGGCGATGAGCGACCTCCTCGACCTTCGCAAGCAGGCCGAGCGGCAGCGGATGGAGGCGGAGCAGGGAGGCGCCGACAGGATGAAGCCGTTGCCGGTCAGGTCCGAAGCGGCTGCGGTCGGCGCCGGCGGGTCGTCGGACGTCCCGCCCGGGGTGGACGACCGGACGAAGGAAGAGGTCCCGTGAGCCGGGCCCGGAGTTACCGCGGCAAGCGGCTGCTCGACCTGATGCTGGCGATCGTCCTCGCATCCCTCGTGGCCGTTCCCGCGGGACTCGTGGCACTCGCCGTCGGCGCCTTCATGGGGCGCCCCATCCTCTTCCGCCACACGCGCGCGGGCCTCGCGGGGCGTCCCTTCCTTCTCTACAAGTTCAGGACCATGCGAGCGGCGGGGGAAGCACAGTCGGACGCTGCGAGGATCACGGCGCTCGGCCGGTTTCTTCGCGCGACGTCGCTCGACGAGTTGCCGCAACTCTTCAACGTCCTCCGGGGCGACATGTCGCTCGTCGGACCTCGTCCCCTGCTTCCGGAGTACATCGACCGGTACACCCGCGAGCAGGCGCGCCGCCACGAGGTCCTGCCCGGCATCACCGGACTCGCCCAGGTGTCCGGTCGAAACGGCCTTTCGTGGGAGCGGAAGTTCGAGCTCGACTGCGAGTACGTCGACCGCCACGGCCTCGCGCTCGACCTCGAGATTCTCGCGAGGACCGTCGCGGTCGTGCTCCTCGGGTCGGGCGTGAGCGCCCGGGGGCATGCCACCATGCCCGAGTTCCGGGGTACGGGACCGGAAGGTCCGGGTGGTCGTACGGAGCCGATCGCGGGCGGAGTCGAGTCGTGACGCCCCCGACGACCGTGCCCATGTGCCTTCCCGAGATCTCGGACGCCGAGCGGGATGCCGTGCTCGAGGTGCTCTCGTCGCCGGTCCTCGCCCTGGGGCCGCGACTCTCCGCGTTCGAGGCCGCGGTGGCGGAGACGGCCGGGGCCCTTCACGGTGTCGGCGTGAACAGCGGGACCTCCGGCCTGCACCTCGCGATGATCGCGGCAGGAGTCGGGGAGGGCGACGTCGTTCTCACGACGCCCTTCAGTTTCGTCGCGTCGGCGAACTGCGTGCTCTACGAGCGAGCGCGTCCGGTCTTCGTGGACATCGAGCCGGTCGCGCTCACGATCGACGTCGAAGCGCTCGAAGACCGCCTCGGCCGGCTCCTCGCCGAGGGGGCGCGCGTGAAGGCGATCCTTCCCGTCCACGTGTTCGGCCAGCCGTGCGACATGGACCCGATCCTCGCCCTGGCGTCGAGGCATGGGCTCACGGTCGTCGAAGATGCCTGCGAGGCGATCGGCGCGACGTACAAGGGCCGCCCCGTCGGGGCGCTCGGACGAGCCGGGGTGTTCGCCTTCTACCCGAACAAGCAGATGACCACCGGCGAAGGCGGGATGATCGTCACCGACGACGCCCGGTGGGACGATCTCTTCCGCAGCCTTCGAAACCAGGGCCGGGACGTCTTCGACGGCTGGCTCGAGCACTCCCGGCTGGGTTACAACTACCGGCTCGACGAGATGAGCGCGGCGCTGGGGCTCGCCCAAGTCGCGAGACTCGAGACGTTGCTCGTGGCGAGGCAACGGGTCGCGGAGTGGTACGGGGAGCGCCTGCGTGGGGTCGAGGGCATCGAGTTGCCGAGCCGAGCCCCGTGGACCACCCGCACGAGTTGGTTCGTGTACGTCGTGAGACTTGCTTCGGGCGAAGCTCGAACCGCGGCGATCGAGGCTCTCGCCGCGCGCGGGATTCCTTCCAGGGCCTATTTTCCGCCGATCCACCTCCAGTCGTTCTACCGTGAGCGATTCGGCCACCGCCTCGGTGAATTTCCCATCGCGGAGGACGCCGGTCGGCGATGCCTCGCCCTTCCTTTCTTCCCGTCGATGTCCGCGTCGCAGGTCGACCTCGTCTGCGAGGTCCTCTCGGCCGCGGTCGGAGCCCGGTGGGAGAGCTCCGACCCCGGCTGTCGCGTGGTCACGTGAACCCGCGTGGATCACCAGCCCGTGCACACTTCACCCCCAATGTTCCTCGAAAGGCCCCTTCCTCCTTTTCTCCTGCGCCATCGTTTCGCCGCGGCCGTGCTGCTCAACCTCGGCTTCGCGGTGATCGCCTACCTCGGGGCGTTCGCCCTTCGGTTCGACCTCGACGTCCCGGAGACCTACCGCGCGACCGCCCTGCGGCTCCTTCCGTTGCTCGTCGCCTGCAAGTTCGCGGGATTCCGGCGATTCGGGCTCTTTTCGGGCTGGTGGCGCCATGTGAGCGTCCGAGACACCGAGGACATCATCCGAGCCAACCTGGTGGGCTCGGGACTGTTCTTTCTCTGCGTCGCGGTGCTCCAGGGACTGGAAGGTTTCCCGCGGTCGGTGTTCCTGACCGATTTCCTGCTGAGCACGTCGCTCATCGCGGGGATACGGATCGCCGTGAGGATTCTGCGAGAGCGAGGGGGCGCGTTCGCAGCCTCCCGAAAGATCGACCGGGCCGTGCTCATCGTGGGGGCCGGGTCGGCCGGCATCAGGCTCCTGAACGAAATCGCCGGTCGCAAGGGGGGGCACACCGCCGTCGTCGGGTTCGTCGACGACGACGCGGAAAAGCAGGGAATGCGAATCTCGGGCGTACCCGTCCTAGGTTCGGTCGACGAGATTCCGTCGGTCGTCGAAGGGCACGAGGTCGACGAGGTCCTGATCGCGATTCCGTCTGCGGGCGCGTCGGTCATTCGCCGGATCGCCGCGCGTTGTGCCGAAGCGAAGGTCAGGTCGCGCGTGCTGCCGAGCCTGAGCGATCTCGTCGAGGAGCGGTTCATCTACACGCAGATGCGCGAGCCCAGCGTCGAAGATCTTCTCGGTCGCACACCCATCCAACTCGTCTCGCCTCTTCTGGAGTCCTTCCTGGCGGGGCGCTGCGTCCTCGTGACCGGTGCTGCGGGATCGATCGGCTCGGAGTTGTGCAGACAGGTTGCCGGGCATCGGCCGCGGCGACTCGTCCTTTTCGATCGGCACGAGAACGGCATCTTCACCCTCGAGGCCGAGTTGAGGCAAAAGCATCCGCAGCTGGACCTGGTTCCCGTGCTCGGCGACATCCTGCTGCAGGACCAGCTCGCTTCGGTGTTCACGGGGCATGAGCCGGAGATCGTCTTTCACGCGGCCGCGTACAAGCACGTGCCGCTCGCCGAGGCGAACGTGGTGGAGGCGGTGCGGAACAACGTCCTCGGGACGCGCAACGTGGCGAAGCAGGCCGTCTCCAGCGGCACTGC
>JAGWVP010000679.1 GCA_018970825.1 bacterium
CGACGAGGTCTCGATGGACCGGATCGCCGACGCGATCGCTTCCTACGAGCGCACCGTGGTGTCGGGCGACAGCGCCTGGGACCGCTACCAGGCGGGCGACAAGAAGGCGCTCACCGCGCAGCAGGTTCGTGGCCTCGAGCTCTTCAACGGCAAGGCGAACTGCGCCACGTGCCACGCCTCGTTCAACTTCTCCGACGAGAACTTCCACAACCTCGGCGTGGGCTGGGACGAGTCGAAGAAGGAGCTCGCCGACGTCGGCCGCTTCGAGGTGACGAAGGCCGATACCGACAAGGGCGCCTTCAAGACGCCGACGCTGCGCAACGTCGCGCAGACCGGGCCCTACATGCACGACGGCTCGGAAGCGACCCTGCGGGAGGTGGTCGTCCTCTACAACCGCGGCGGCAACAAGAACCCGTGGCTCTCTCCCAAGATGAAGCCGCTCGCCCTCACCGAGGCGGAGATCGACGACCTGGTCGCCTTCCTCGGCGCGCTCGACGGCGAGGTGAAGGCGCAGGGCAAGCCGGCGACCCTCCCGCAGTGATTCCGGCGGAGGCGGCCGCTCGACCGGGCGGCCGCCTCCGGCCCGGTTTGACACGCCACCCCGTGGCGACGTAACCCGGCGCATGACGAAGACGATGCGCCTCGTGACCGCCGCTTGCCTCGCCCTCTCGCTGATCGCCGGCTGCGGCGGCGACGGCGCCCTCTGGAGCGAGAAGCAGTACGTCGAGCAGCAACTCGACGCCTTCGTCGCCTCGCTCGAAGCCGACCCGCCGACCGACGCCGAGCTGCCCGGTCGCATCCGCGTCTACCTCGACGAGAACACGAGGTTCTACGGCAGCACGGTGACGAAGCTCGATGCCGCCGGACGCGCGTACTACGCGCCCTACCTCTACCGCCTCCCCGAGGGGCCGCTCACCGAGAAGGATCTCGCCGCGGAGCCCGGCTACGACATCGACTCGCAGCCGTGGCTCACCGAGCCGATCGCGGCCCGTGCCGGCATCTGGACCGAGCCCTACTTCGACGCGGGCGGCGGCGAGATCTGGATGGTCACGCGCTCGGTGCCCGTCTTCCAGGGCAACCGCATCGTCGCCGTCGCGACGACCGACGTCCCGGTCCGTGCCCCGAAGGACTGACCCGCCGCTTCACCCGACCAGCCCGAGAAACGTCAGGATCGCACGCTTCAATCGGATCACGTCGCCGTCCGAGAGGCGACCGATTCGCCGATCGAGTTTCGACTTCGGGACCGTGGTGATCTTGTCGACCATGAGGCGGGAGGCCCTCTCGAGGCCGTTTTCCTCGCTCGGCTCGACTTCGACCCGAAAGAGGGGGGCTTCCGCCGGGTCGCTCGTGAAGGCGCAGATCGAGATGGAGGGCGTCGAGTCGAATCGATCGTCCTGAACGATCACGACGGGACGGGGATTGCCGGCGTAGTCCTTGCCGCCCGCGGCGATCCAGATCTCGCCGCGCTTCACGAGTCGTCGGCGGAGAGGGCGTCGATGAAGGCCTGGTCGTCGGCTGCGTACCGACTCGAGCCCACGAGCCTGGACTGCCGGGCGGCCTCCGCCGCGAACCCCGGGGTCCGGGTGTCGGGAACCCAGACCTGGATGGGGCGGAGCCCCTGCGCGCGCAGGCGTTCCCTGTGAGCGCGGACCTTCTCCCGAGAGGCGGCGAGTGCCTTCGTTCGCGACTTCGGCTTTGCGGACGGCATCGAGAACTCCCCAGGTTTCCTGGGTTACATGTAACCACGCCGATCCGTCCGCTGACGCAAGCCCGCCCCTAGATCGGCAGGTCCCCCGTGGCCGCGCGCGTGCTGCCGCCGCGCGTCCACGCCGCGATCGTGCGCTGGGCGATCCGCATCTGGTGGATCTCGTCGGCGCCGTCGGCGAA
>JAGWVP010000776.1 GCA_018970825.1 bacterium
GTTCGCTCCCGCTCCCTTGCCCTTCGGGCCAACCTTCGGTTGATCTTTCTCGTGCTTGCCTCGTCACTCGATTGCGTAATCGGCGGATTATTGTTCGGACGCATGCGCGTGGTAAAAGTCGAAGCCGTCGTCGACGCGTTCGAATTTGTGGAGATGGCCGCGGAGGAGAACGGCCGCATCATCGCAGGTTTGGCGGATGAAGTCGGCGCTGTGGGAGACGATGACCATCGATCTGTGGCTGCGTTTCTCAAACAGCTCGACTTGGCAGCGCTCACGGAATCGGTCGTCGCCGACAGAAACGACTTCGTCGATAAGGTAGCAGTCGAAGTCGATGACCATCGAGAGGGCGAAGGCCAGCCGCGCACGCATGCCGGACGAATAGGTCTTCACCGGTTCGCGCAGGTAGCGACCCAGTTCGGAGAAGTCTTCCACGTAGGGTAGCTTGTCCTCGAAAGTGACGTTGTAGATGCGGCAGATGAAGCGGAGATTGTCCAATCCGGTGAGGGAGCCTTGGAAACCGCCGATGAAGGCGAGCGGCCAGGAGACGCGCATGCCGCGAACTATTTCGCCGCTCGAGGGGCGCTCGGCGCCGCCGATGAGGCGGACAAGGGTGGATTTTCCTGCGCCATTGCGTCCGAGGATGCCAATCTTCTCACCCGGCCGGATCCGCAGATTGATGTCGTGCAGGATCGTTCGCTCCCCGCCGTGCACGGGGTAGCGTTTGTAGACGTTTCGTAACTCAACCATCCGCAGATTACGCAGATTTGCGCAGATTAATGTTTAAGAGGAGCCGCAACCGAGCGACACGAGATAGACTGCTCGTAAGAGCAGCCCGGAGGGTGGGTGTGAGCATCAAATTACGCAGATTAAGGGAGGAGAGGAAATGTGAAGGAAGTAGTTTGATTATCTGCGTTAATCGGCGAAATCTGCGGATAAATCAGTGGACTATTTGCGGGCGTAGCAGATGAGGCGGTCGGCGCTCCAGGGGCGGACGTCGACTTGGTGGAAGCCGCAGAGGCCGGCGAGGACGTCGCGCAGGCCTTTGAGGTTGGGCGACCAGTGGTTGGTGTAGTCCTCACGGAGTCGCTCGGGTTTGTATTCGAAGAGGGCTTTGGTTTCGTCCAACTTCTCGAAGGTGCTCTCGACGATGAGGAGGTCGTTGGTCACCGCCGCCGCGCGTTGGAGGCCGCCGAGAGGATCGGGGAGGTGGTAGAGAACACCGAGGAAGAGAACGACATCGAAGGTTCCGACCGACTCCGGGGTGATGGCGGGCAAATCGATCTCGAGGGTCTCGACCTTCGACTTGAGCAACTGGTGGGCGAAGTCGAAGCCGGCTTTGGTGCCCCAGCCGTCACCGCCCCAGCAGAAGTGGTCCGTGGCGAGCACGCGCGAGGCGCCCATGGCTTCGGCGTAAAAGGAGAAGTAGCCGTCCCACGCGCCGATATCCAAGACGGTCTTGTCTTTGAACATCTCGGGCTTGAATCCCCAGAGATCGACCTCGCGGCGGTTGGGGATGCCTTTGATACCTTTGGTTTCGAAGCCAAAGGTCTCCTTGTCGAAGTGATGGAACCAGGGGATGGCGTCGATTTGGGATTGGAGTGAGGTCATGTCCGCAGATTACGCAGATTGGCGCAGATTAGGGGTTAAGAGGAGCCCGAAGGGTGAGCTTGGGCATCAAATGACGCAATCGAGTGACGAGGCAGGCACGAGAAAGAGCAACGGAAGGTTGGCCCGAAGGGCAAGGGAGCGGGAGCGAACTAGTCAAATTGGCGTATATTGTTTTGTGAGAAGATAAAGCGGCGATATTGGAGGGAAGGGGCGCCGAAGTTGATGAGGAGGCCTTTGGCGAGGCTGGCGGCTTTGAGGTAGTTCAAGATTTGGGCT
>JAGWVP010000680.1 GCA_018970825.1 bacterium
CGCGTCGAAGCGCGGACCGGCCTCGCGACGGACGGGATCGAATCCGGCGTCCCTATCCGATACCCCCGAGGTCCGTTCCATGGTCCAGAGAGATCCCCGCGCCGCACGTTCCCGCCCGCGCCGAGCCCGCTCCCGTGGGCGGGCCGCGACCGACGTCGCGAGGGCGCTCCTCTCCGCGCTGCTCGCGATCGCGGTCCTGCTCGAGGGCTGCCGCGGGCGCCCGCGCGAGGAGCCCCCCTTCGACGTCGTGGTGATCGCCCTCGACGGCGTGCGTGCGGACCGGTTCTCGCTGCTCGGCAACGTCCACCCGACCTCGCCGAACGTCGAGGCGCTCGCCCGGGAGTCGGTGACCTACGCGCGCGCGGTCAGCCCCGGCACCTGGTGCGTGCCCGCGGTCGCCTCGATCTCGACGGGCCTCTGGCCGTCGTGGCACGGGGCCGAGCGCCTCGTGCCGGCCCCTGCTCCGGACGCGTCGCGCGCGCCCGACTCGCCCGCGGCCGCGCACGCGATCGACGAGGACGCGACCACGCTCGCGGAGGTCCTCTCCCGCGAGGGGTTCCGCACGGCGGCCTTCGTCGGCAACGGCGACGATCTGCGCCCCGGGCTCGGCTTCGCGCGCGGCTTCTCGCACTTCGACGCCTCGCCGGACCTCGCCCGCGGCGACGTGCTGGCCGCTCACCTCTCGGACTGGCTCGCGAAGCACTCGGAGCGATCCTTCGTCTTCGTCTCGGTCGCCGACGCGCGCGCACGCGCGGTCGAGCGCACGTCTCCGGGTGAAGCCGGCGGCGCGGACGCGCCTTCCGGCGAACCGCGGCGTTCGTCGCCGGAGGAGGTCGCGCGGCGCGAGCTCGCCCACGACGCACGCGTGCAGGCGGCCGACCGCGCGCTCGGCGAGGTCGTCCTCGCGCTGCGCCGGGGCGGTCGCTGGGAGCACTCGCTCGTCGTGGTGGTCGGCGACCACGGCGAGTTGCTCGGCGAGCACGGCATGGTCGGCCACGGTCGTCCACCGTTCGAGCCGGAGGTCCGGGTGCCGCTGCTCGTCAAGTGGCCGTCGGGCCGACGCGGCGGCGAGTGGGTCGAGCGGCGCGTGTCGACGCTCGGCGTGTTCGCGACCGTGCTCGATGCGGTCGGCGCCGCGCCGCCCGCCGGCGTGCAGTCGCGCCGCCTCGACGACCTCCACCCGGCCTGGATCGAGGAGATCGACCGCGAGGGGCGTCGCATCCGTGCCGGCTACGACGGGCTGCACGCGAAGGTGCTGGTCCTCGAGGACCGGGGCACGCAGGTCGCCTGTGCGGTCGACCTGCTGCACGACCCGGGCGAGACGCACCCCGACTGCAACCCGGGCGCCGCCGGCCCGCTCGACCTCGCGATGCGCTGGTTCGGCGAGCGGGCGCGCCCGGTGCGCGCCGACCTCCCCGGGGGCGAGCCCGCCGCCGCCGGCTCCTGAGCCGCGCCCGGCGCGTTTCCGGCCGCGGACCCTCCTGCTAGGTCGTCGGGACGTGCGGGTCCTGTTCGCGAGCGGCATCGACGGCTTCTGCCACCGGTACGAAGTGCTGCACCGGGCCGAGCAGGTCCGCGCGGCGGGCGGCGAGGCGACGGTGGTCTCCTTCCTCGATCCCCGGCTCGACGCGCTGCTCGACCGTCACGACGTGCTCGTTCTCTACCGCGTGCCGGAGACGAGCGCGGTCGCGAGCGCGATCGAGCGCGCGCGCGGAAGTGGGCTCGCGGTCGTGGGCGCGATCGACGACCTCGTGTTCGTCGACGACCCGGCCCTCTTTCCCGAGCTCGCGGTGCGCCCCGACGAGGAGCGCGCGCTCTGGTTCGAAGGGCTTCGGCGCTACCGGGCGACGCTCGAGCGCTGCGACGTCGTCGTCGTCTCG
>JAGWVP010000681.1 GCA_018970825.1 bacterium
GCACGACACGGGCGTGGAAGCCCTCGACGGTGCGGTCGATCGGCTCACCGTGCGCGTCGAAGCCGCGGTAGCGCAGCCGACGGAAGCGCGGCACGAGCCCGCGCAGCCCGGGAAGCGAGAGGCAGCCCTCCCATCCCTCCTCCTCCTCGTCGCCGAGCGGCTCGAGCACGGGATTCACGAGCACCGTGAACGGCACCGGCGGCGCGTCGGGATAGCGCGGGTTCGGCCGCCCGGAGCCGAACACCACGACCTGCAGGTCGACCGCGACCTGCGGTGCGGCGAGACCCGCCCCGTTCGCCGCGTGCATCGTCTCGACGAGGTCCGCGACCAGCGCGTGGAGCTCGGGCGTGTCCAGTTCGCCCACCGGCCGTGCCGTTCTCAGCAGCCGGGGGTCGCCCATGCGGAGGATTTCGCGGATCGCCATCGCCACGCGTCGGCGCACGTCGTCCGACGATCATCCTCCTGCCACGCCGGGCGTCGCCGGGAAAGGCCCGCCGGACGCGCTCGGCGCGAGCATCGGCGCCAGGCGCTCGGCGAGGAGCCTCGCCGCGATCGCCGTGCCCTCGGCCGAGAGGTGATCGTCCTCCGGCGTCGCGTGGCCGATCGCGCGCCCCCCGGCGTGGGCGGCGCGGAGCGCCTCGAACGGGTCCACCACCGCGATGCCGTCGTCCCGGAGCCCGCCGAGGAAGCCCTCGTAGGCGTCCGAGGGGCGGCCCGCCCCGAGCTCCTCGGGCGTCGGGATCGCGAGGACGACCAGCCGCGCGCGGGGTTCGAGGCTGCGGGCGAGCGTCGCCAGCAGTTCGCGACCGACGTCGCCTCCGCGCGGCGAGCCGTCGTCCTCGCCGAGGACGCACGGAAACAGGCTCCGGACCCGCTCGATCCCGGCCTCGTACTCCGCGCGCCAGTCGTGCAGCCCGGCCCGCGTGTGCAGGAAGCGCACGAGGTTCGTGCGCCCGGCGAGCGCGCCGCTCGTCCTGCCGCAACAGGAGGTGATCGCGCGCACGGCCTGCGATCCCAGGTCGACGTCGGGCCAGCCCTCGGCGCGCGGCACCGGGACGTTGGCGAGACAGAGCGAGCCCTCGCGGCGAACGAACACCGGCTTCGCGACGCCGTGGGTGCGGACCGACGCGGTCTCCTCGAGATCGTTCTTCGCGAAGAAGGTGAACACGACCACGTCGGGGGCGTACTCGCGCCCGCGAACGAGCCAGGCGAGCACGCTCTGGTCGATGCCGAAGCCGCTCGTACCGAGGTTCACGACCTCGACGCCGGCGCGCCCTGCGGCGTCGAGCGACTCGGCAAGCCGCGCGCCGAGCGTCTCTTCGTCGCCGACGCCGAAACCCCACGCCTGCGAGTCCCCGAGCAGCACGACGCGCGGCGCGGTACCGCGTGCGAGCGGCACGTCGGGGCCACGCTCGCCGCGTGCGTTCTGCGTGACCGTCTTGCCCCACGGAGCGAGCCAGCGGACGTCGGGCAGCCCGGTGTAGCCGGTCACCGGGTCGTAGCGGTAGCACCAGTAGCGCTCCTGGCTCGGCATTCCGCGGCCGGCCGGTGGACGTGCGCGCACGTCGTCCCAGAGCGGGCGCGTCGCGAACAGCAGCACCTCGACCCCGAGGAGGGTCGCGAGCGCGACCCACGCGGGAAACACGAGCGCGACAGCGACGCGTCGCACCGCGCTGCTTGAGACCGGCGACGACACGGCCTAAGGACGGTCGCATGGAACGGCGCGCGGCCCAAGCGGCGATCACCGGGCTCGGCATCACCGGGCAGGGCAAGGTCTACGGCCCGAGCGCGGTGGGCTTCGCGGTCGACGCGATCCGCCTCGCCCTCGAGGACGCCGGCCTCGAAGCGAAAGATCTCGACAACCTGCTCATGAACCC
>JAGWVP010000682.1 GCA_018970825.1 bacterium
CCATGCTCGCCGATCACGACGTCGTGGATCCAGCCGGTCTCGTCGCGGAGGTCCTTCCACGAGTGTGGTTCGATCGCGGCGTAGACGTATCCGATCACGCCTCCGTCAGCCTCGGCGACCAGGATCACCTGGTCGTCCGCGTCGAGACGGGAGACGAGGAAACGCCCGTACCCGGCTTCGACGCCCGGCCGCGGCGCGATGAACCGAAGTTCGTCGAATCCGTGGTGCAACCGGACGAGTTCGCCCCCGAGGCGCCCGAGTGCATCGGCATCCGCCGGCGAGGCGGGACGAATCCTGACGGGTCCGTTCATGGCAGGTCCCTTCGCACACCGCGGCTCGGTCCGCCCCGCCCCCCGAGCGGGTCACCTGGCCGACTCGCCCCTTCCGGGTCCCCCGGTCCCCGAATCACGGCCCGACGCGGCACGGCCCGCGACGAAGCCGCTCGCCCACGCCCATTGGAAATTGAAGCCGCCGATCCGCCCGTCCACGTCGCAGATCTCGCCGACCAGGTGGAGCCCCGGGCGGAGGCGGGACTCCATCGTGTCGAGCCGGATCTCGGCAAGCGGCACGCCGCCCGCCGTGACCTCGGCGTGGCTGAAGCCCCGGTCGCCCACGACCGGGACGAGCAGGTCGGTCGCGGCCGCGAGCAGGGCCCGCCGACGGTCCCGCGCCAGGTCGTGCATCGGGCGCGACGGCTCGAGACCGGCGTGGCGGCAGAGGGCCTCCGCGAGGCGCTCGGCGAGACCGGCCTCGCGCAGGAAGCGACCGGGCCCGACTCCCGGCCGTGCGAGGATCGAGGCCTCCCACCCGGAGGCCTCGCGTGCCGGCAGCCAGTCGATCGCGACCGAGCACTCCTCGCCCCGGGCGCGCGCGACCGCGACATGGCGGCTCGCGTCGAGGACCGCGGGTCCGGAGAGCCCGAAGTGCGTGCAGAGGACGGGGCCCTCCGCGGTCGCGAGCCGGCGCCCCGAGGCGCTCCGGACGACGACGCGCGCCGGCGACGAGATGCCGGCGAGATCGCGCAGGAAGTGCCCCGGCGCGAGCAGCAGCGGCACGAGCGCCGGCACGACCGGCCCCGCGACCGAGTGGCCGAGCGCGCGCGCGATCTCGAGGCCGTGACCGTCGCTGCCCGTCCGCGGCAGGCTCAGGCCCCCGGTCGCGAGCACGACGCGCGAGGCGCGGAGCCGACCCCGGGGACCGGCCACCACGAAGGCACCCGCGGACGCGACCACGGAATCGACGCGGAACGGGTGCAGCAGCGTCGCACCCGCGGCGCGTGCGCCCGCGAGCAGCGCTTCCAGCACGTCGCGCGCCCGGCCCGAGGCGGGAAACAGCTTACCCCCGTCCTCGCGCACGAGTTCCACGCCGAGCCCGCGGAACAAGGCCACCGTGTCGTCGACGCCGAAACGCCGCAGCACCTTGCGGATCGCGGCGGGCGAACTTCCGTGGAACGCGCTCTCGTCGACGACGTCGTGGGTGACGTTGCAGCGCCCCCCGCCGGAGACGAGGATCTTGCGGCCGGGCCGATCGGCACCGTCGAGCACGACGATGCGCGACGGACCACCCGATCGAGCGCCTTCGCGACCGGCGGCGATCGCGGCGGCGAGGCCCGCCGCGCCGGCACCGACGATCGCCAGGTCGAACTCGCCCGCGTCCCGCATGCGGCCCCGGTCCGCGACGCCTTCCGAGGGCCTCAGAGGCGCGCCGCCGTCGCCCGGGCGGCGTCGGCGAGCAGCGGCACCATCGTGCCCAGCGCGGCGAAGCGATCGTCCTTCGTCTGGCCGCGGACGAAACGGACGTAGATCTGCTCGAGCACCACCGCGGTCTTGAACAGGCCGAAGGTCTCGTACCACGGCAGCATCGACACGTCGGTGC
>JAGWVP010000045.1 GCA_018970825.1 bacterium
GACGGCCGCAGCGGTCGGGCCGGACGGAGCCGCGCCCGTCGGGCGGGTCTCCTGCGCGACGACGGCCGGAGCCGTCGTCGCGGGGTCGAATCCGCCCGGTGCCGGCGATCCCCCGCCGACCCCGGGAGATGCATCGGCCGAACCGGTCGGCGCGGCCTGACCGATCGCAGGACCCGGCGCCGACTCGACGACCGCGGGGCGCGAGGCCGCTTCCATCGTCCGGGGGCGAGCGGCGGCGGGCGCGCATCCCGAGGCCCCGGCGAGCGCCGCGCCGAGGACCCCGAGCGTCGGGAGAATCGAGAGTTTTCGCTGCCCCGGTCGCATCCCCGATGCCTCGCGTCGGAGCGTAGCCACGATTCGGGAGTCGATCCACCCGGCCTGCCCCGGGGATTTTCCGGAGGGCGACTGGCGGCCGTCGAGCACCGGAGCGTAGCCTCCCCCGCGTGCCCCGCCTCCCCGACCCCCACCCCCCGGCGCCGGCGGATTCGCCCGCGAGGGTCCCCGCCATGGCGGGCGTCGTTCGCGGCCGCCTGCGCCCGTCCGGCTGGGTCGCCCCCGGGCCGAGGCCGCCGCGGCCCGGGCCCGACCTCTCGCTCTGGCCCGGCCCGGGCGAGGACCTCGGGCGGCTCGCGGGCGACTGGTGGATCCTGCAGCGTCGCGACGGCCACCGCTGGTCACTCGACGATCTCGCCAGCGCCTGGTTCGCGACCCGGGGCTCGCCGCCTGCTCGCGCCTGCGACCTCGGTTGCGGCATCGGCACCGTGCTCATGCTCGTCGCCTGGCGCCACCCGGAGGCGAACGTCCTCGGGGTCGAGGCGCAGGAATCGAGCGCCTCGCTCGCGCGACGGTCGATCGCGCGCAACGGTGCCGCCGGGCGCTGCGAGGTCCGCGTCGGCGACCTGCGCGAACCGGAGTCCGTGCCCGAGGGGGCGACGTTCGACCTCGTGACCGGGACCCCGCCCTACCTGCCGCTCGGCACCGGGCGCGCCTCCGAGAAGCCGCAGCGTGCACCGGCGCGGCTCGAGTTTCGCGGCGGCATCGAGGATTACGCGCGTGCGGCGGCGCGCCTGCTCCTCCCGGGCGGCCGATTCGCCGGGTGCGCGCCGGCCTCGCGCGAGCGGCTCGATGCGGCGGCGCGCGGCGCCGGGCTCCGCGTCGCGCGCTGGCGTCCCGTCGTGCCTCGCGAGGGCAAGCCACCGCTCTTTCTCCTGCACGAGATGTCCCGCGGCGAGGGCGGTCTTCCCGCGCCCGAGCCGCCGCTCGTCGTTCGCGACCGGGCGGGTGCGCGCACCGCGGAGATGACCGAGATCCGCGACGCCTTCGGCTTTCCGCCCTGAGCCGAGAAGGCCCCGGCACGGGCGCGCCTTGCCCGCAGGCGCGGTCCGTGGTCCAACCCCGACGGTCATGGTCGAGCGCATCGCGATCCTGAAGCTCCTGCCGCCGCATGCGACCCCGGAGGGACGCGCCGAGGTCGCGCGCCTCGCGCTCGAAGCGCTGCGGCCGCTGCCGGGAGTCGTCTCGCTCACGGCCGGCGTGCCGGCCGACGAGGCGAGCCTCGCGTCCTGGGACGTCGTCGTCAGCGTGCGCTGCGCGACGCATGCGGACCTCGAGGCCTACCGAGCCCACCCGGTGCACCGCCGTTTCGTCGACGAGGTCGTCGTGCCTCGGACGCAGGTGCGCAAGGCCTGGTCGTTCGAGGTCGAGACGCGCTGACCTCGCCCGTCACGGGCCGGCGTGTGCGCGGTTGTCGGGACGGGGCGATTGGCGTAGCACCTGCGGCGACGCACCCGCGGCAGGGCGAGCACCACGCGACCGGGCGAGCGACCCGGGGAGGAAGACGATGATCCCGAGCAGCACGAGCGCAGCCGAAAGGCTCTTCGCGGGCCGGGCCGCACCGCGACGCGCCATGCCCGTCGCGGGAGCGGCCTGCCTCGCGGCGATCCTCGCCTGCGCGGCGTCGGCTCTCGCGGAAACGGCCGCAGCCCCCTCGGCGCCCGCACCGGCGATCGCGCCCGGGGCCCCGGTCCCCTCGGCGCCCGTCGGTTGGCGCGCGCCCGCCGAGCTCAAGGTCGGCATCACGCCGAACTACCCGCCGCTCGCCTTCGAGCGCGAGGGCCGGATCGTCGGCGTCGAACCGGACCTCGCCGAGGCGATCGGCAGGCAGCTCGGCTCGAAGCTCGTGCTGGTACCCCTCGCGTGGGAGGACCTGCTCGACGCGCTCTCGGCCCGCGAGATCGACGTCGTCATGTCGGGCGTGTCGGTGACCGATCGCCGCAAGCGCACCGTCGCCTTCACCCGACCCTACCTGGCGATCGGGCAGATGGTCCTCGTTCGCTCGGACGACCTCGCGCGCCTCGGCGCGCCCGACGCACTCGACCGGACCGGGGTGAGGGTCGGCGTCCAGCGGCTCACGACCGGAGCGGGCTACGCACGCACCGAGCTGCCGAAGGCGACGATCGTCGAATTCGGGTCGGCCGACTCGGGCATCGAGGCCCTGCGCGAGAAGCGGATCGACGCCTTCGTCCACGACGCGCCCACCGTCTGGCGCCTCACGGGACGCTTCGACACCGACCCGAGCCGGGGGCTCGCGGGGCTCTACCGGCCGCTCACGAAGGAGGATCTCGCGTGGGCCGTCCGCAAGGACGAGGCCGGCACGCTCGGCGCCGCCCTCGACGCGGCGCTCGCGAAGATCAGCGCCGACGGGACGCTCGAACAGGTCCTCGACCGCTGGATCACCGTCCGCAAGGTGGCGATCGGAGCCCCGGAACTGGCCCCCGCGACGCAGTCGAAGTAGGCGACGCGCCGGGGGCGGCTCCGGTTCTCCCTTGCCAGCCCGACGAAACCCGTCGTAATCCGGGGTCATGAACCCCCGTCGCCCGTCGCTCGCCGTGCTCGCCCTCGCCTCGACCCTCCTGCTTCCCGCCTGCTCCGACACCTCCGAACCTGCCCCGACCGGGCCCGGGGGATACTCGAGCCCGGTCTATGCCGATGCGGACAAGTGGCTGTGTCGGCCCGGCCTCGTCGACGGCCCGTGCGAGCAGGACTTCGACGCGACGCTCGTCACGGCGACGGGAGAGCGGATCTTCGAGCCGTGGATCGCTGCCGAGGAGCCGGCCGTCGACTGCTTCTACGTCTACCCGACGATCAACTACGGCAGCGAGGCGAACGCCCCCTTCGACGGGAACTACGGGGCCGAACTCTCGATCCTGAACCTCCAGGCGGTGCGCTTCGGATCGGTCTGCCGCGTGATCGCGCCGATCTACCGGCAGTTCCAGTTCGGCGGCCAGCCCGAGCCCGGCGTGAATCCCGCCGACGTGGCTTACGGCGACGTGGCCGACGCGTTCCGTCACTACCTCGGTCAATACAACGCGGGGCGCGGCTTCATCCTGATGGGCCACTCGCAGGGCTCGAGCCTGCTCACCCGGCTCGTGCGCGAGGAGATCGACGGCGACCCGGATCTGCGATCGCGGCTCGTGTCCGCGCTCCTGATCGGTTCGACCGTGCGCGTGCCCGAGGGGGCCGACGTCGGGGGAGACTTCCGGGAGATCTCCGCCTGCCGCTCGAAGACGCAGACCGGGTGCGTCGTGTCCTATGCCTCGTTCGAAGCCGGGTCGCCGCCGCCGCCGACCGCCTTCTTCGGACGTCCGCGCAGCGGCGAAGGCCGAGCGCTGTGCGTGAACCCGGCAGCGCCCGGGGGCGACGAATCGACGGTCATGCACCCCTATTTCCAGGGCAACTTCGAGAACGTCTACGCGCCCGGCGTCGAGGCGCCCTCGATCGAGACGCCCTTCGTGGGCCTGCCCGGGCTCACGAGCGCCCGCTGCGTCGCGGACGGGGAGTTCACCTGGCTCGAGGTCACGGTGAACGCCGATCCCTCGGACCCGCGCGCCGACGAGATCGGCGGCCAGATCTCGCCCGACTGGGGCCTGCACGCGATCGACTTCCAGGTCGCCTTCGGCGAACTGGTCGATCTCGCACGCTCTCAGGCCGAGGCCTGGGTCGCGACACGCGGGGGGCGCTGACCGACCCGCGCCCCAGCGGCGGCAAGAAGCGGCGACGCGGCGGGCACGATCGACCTCCGCGGCCCCTGCCTCGCCTCTCCGCAGCCGCGTGACGCCGGCGGAACCTTCCGCCGCGCGTTCGTCAGCCGAGCGCGCCGGCTGCGCGCAGGGCTTCGATCCGCGCGCGGTCGTACCCGAGCACGCTCGCGAGTACCTCGTCCGTGTCGCGGCCCGGCTCGACGGGAGCGCGTGACGGGATCGGGAGATCCTCGCCCACCAGCCGGATCGGCGAAGGCATGAGATCGGTCCCCGCCTCCTGGTGGGGGCGGAACGGGAGCCGGGCGCGAAACTGGGGGTCGCGCGTGATCGACTTCACGTCGTTCACCGGGCACAGCGGCGTGTTCACCTCCTGGCCGAAGCGCACCCACTCCTCGGTCGTGCGCTGCGCGAAGATCTCGGCGAGCGTGTGCCGAAGCCCGACGTTGCCGCGCGCGTGGTCCGCGTACTTCGCACCCGGGTTCTGGTCGAAGAGCTCGGGGCGGCCGACGCCGTAGGCGAAGTTCTTCCAGAACTCGCGCTCCGAGGCCATGAAGAGGACGAGCCCGTCCTTCGAGCGGTAGTACTGGTAGCGCACCGACTCGGTCATGCTGTTGTCGCCGACCGGGCGACGCGGCCCCTTGCCGTCGCCGTCGTTGCCGGTGACCTCGTCCTCGGGGCGCTCGTAGGCCTTGTTGCCCTCGATGCCGTTCCAGTTGAAGGCGGCCGCGGCGTCGCTCTGCGCGACCTCGAAGCGGCAGCCCTGCCCGGTCGCGCGTGCACGCAGGATGCCTGCGAGGATGCCGAGCGCCGCGTAGAGCGGGCCCGCGTTGATGCCGACCGCCGTGTAGCTCGGGATGGTCGGGAACCCGTTCGCGTCGACCGTCGGCCGGGCCACGCCGGCCCAGGCGTCGTAGGCGATGCCGTGGCTCGGCATGTCCTTGTAGGGCCCGGTCGCCCCGTAGCCGGAGATCGTGCAGAAGACGATCTTCGGATTCGCCTCGCGCAGCCGCTCCCAGCCGAGCCCGCGGCGCTCGAGCGAGCCCGGGCGCATGCCCTCGATGACGGCGTCGGCGCCGCGCACGAGGTCCAGGTAGGCGTCCACCGCCTCGGGCTTGCGCAGGTCGAGGACGATGCTCCTCTTGCCGCGGTTCAGGTGCCAGTGCAGCAGCGAGATGCCGTCGACGATCGGGAACGCCATCTTGCGGACGTAGTCGCCGCCCGGGCTCTCGATCTTGATCACGTCGGCGCCGAGGTCGGCGAGATTCATCGCGACCGCCCCCGGTCCGAGCATCGCGCTCTCGACGATGCGCACACCTTCGAGCAGGCGCCCGTTGCCTCCGTTGCCGGCCATGTCTCGACTCCTTCCGCTCAGCGCTGGATGACGCACGGGCCGCCCTGGCAGACGTCCACCACCGCGCCGTTCGTGCGGAGGAACTCCGACTTCTGGACGCGCGCGGCCGCGTTGCCGCGCGGGTCGCCGTGCGGGTCGCGGCCGACGCTCGGGGCGAGGTTCGTCGCGGGGGGCGCCGGCGTGCCGCTGTCCCAGACGACGATCGCCGAGCCGCCCCACGGGTAGGACGGGATCGGCTCGATCCCCCAGTTCGGCACCACGTCGACGTTGTGCTCGGGCAGGATCGACGGCGAATGGATGCGCGCCCCGATGGTCCGCGCCTCGACGTCGGCCGCCGCGATCGCGACCTGCCAGTCGCCGAAAGCGACGTGCATCAGGACCGTGTGCGACGGCGTGTTCGGCAGCGGGTCGTCGGTCATGTGGTGGGCGAAGCCGTTCGCCTCGGCGCGGTCCCACAGCATCTGGATCAGGTTCAGGCCGAGCCCCCGGTCGATCTGGGCGGGGTAGGCCGGATCGTAGATCGTGCGGTAGGTGTCCCAGTCGACGCTGCGCTGCAGCAGCGTCGAGTAGTTCATCCCGGGCACGCCGAGCACCGCGCGGCGGAAATCGGTCGAGATCGCCGTGAGCGCGCCGCCCATGATGCCGCCCTGGCTGTTGCCGTCGTAGAAGAGCTCGCTGCCGTCGATCACCGACTTCCCGTCGGCCGACTGGAAGGCCGGGTGCGAGCCGAAGCCCTGCGGGTGGATCATGAGGCGCCCGAGGAAGAGGAAGTCGACGAAGCCCTGCTGCGCGCGGTCGGCGAGCGTCGGGAACTTCGAGAGGTCCTGGAGGATGTTCACCGCGTTCTCGACGTCGTCCTCCGACATGCCGAGCCACTTCGTCGCGCAGAAGACGAAATCGTGCTCCTCCGCCATCGAGCGGACGTTGCCGGCGGCGACCTCGCCCTCGTCGCCGAGGAGCCCGTGCCCGTAGAGCGACGGGCGGGCCGGCTTCGGCACGCCCGTGCGGTCGCCCACGGCGACGTGCGGCACGATGCAATCGAAGACGGCCGTGAACGTCCCGTCCGCGGCCGGCAGCCCGTCGGCGCCGTAGTTGATGCGTGCCGGGGGCCTGCCGGTGCCGACCAGGTACTTCGGCACGTCGAAGGTGCCCTTCACCCTTCGGGCGACGCGATCATCGACGTTCTCGGCCACCTCCGTCACCTGGAAGGCCGGGGCGGCCGTGCCGAGCCGCGCGAACGCGTCGTCGCGCATGCGCAGCACGCGCTCGGTGAGATTCCGGCGACTCGCCACCGTGAAGTCCCACGCGAGATAGAGGTCGTCGCGGCCGACGCCGGCGCTCGCGAGATCCGAGAAGATGCGCTCGAAGGCGGGACGACGGGCGTCGAACTCGGGGACGTTCGTGCGCAGCCCGTCGCGCATCGCACGGAAGGCGTCGCCCGCGGCGATCGGCGCGCCGTCGCGGCCCACGAGCCCCCGGATCGCCACCACGTGGCGATGGCCCTCCAGGAGGTTCACGGCGGGCCGGATGAGCAGCGCGCGCTCCTCGTCCGAGGACACGCTCGAATCGAGCTCCGCCCACAGCGGCTTGCGCTCGCCGGTCTCCGCATCGATCAGAACGATCGGTGCGTCCTCGCGCAGCGAGCTGCCGATGTCGGTCACGGCGGGGATCCCGCTCGCGGCGACGTCGAGCCCGGCGACGTAGGTCTGCAGCAGCGCACCCGGGCTGAAGCCGTCGTTGCGGTTCCACTCCGTCGGGTCGACCCGGACCCCGGCGACGTTCGCGGGCATCGAGTCGCGCACCAGCGCGAGCCGGCGGCCCGAGTCGGTGTCCGGGTCCTCGACCGTGTAGAAGTCGTTCGGGAACGGGAACAGGCACACCCGCGTATCGAGGGGATCGCAGCGGTCGGCGTTCGGGGCGTCGATCGCGACCGTCTGCGGCACCGGGAGGCCTCCCGACGAGTTGCCGCAACCGGCGACGGCGAGGGCCGCCCCGAGGGCGGCGGCGAGGCGAAGGGTGCAGGGAAGGGGGCTTCGGGCCGGATTCGTCATGCGGCCTCCATAGAACGGGGCCCGG
The DNA here is from genome assembly GCA_018970825.1 of bacterium. Classification (GTDB taxonomy): domain Bacteria; phylum Desulfobacterota; class Binatia; order UBA12015; family UBA12015; genus REEB422. Next base: position 7,468 of record JAGWVP010000045.1, read on the forward strand.
CCGGAGCGCCAGCGGGTTTCGCCCCGGGGCCGGACTCGCCCGACCTTCGCACGTGCCCCGCGAATCTGATCTCCTGAGGAACACCCCCCGCCCTCGATGCGGGGAGGCCTTGCGGGGAGGTTCGAGGATCATGGCGAAGATCGCAGTCATCGGCGGCGGCGCATGGGGCACGGCTCTGGCGGCCCATGCCTCTCGGCTCGAGCACGTGGTGAATCTCTGGGTTCGAGAGCCACAGGTCGTCGAGACGATCAACGAACGTCAGGAAAACACGTTCTACCTGCCGGGCGTGAAGCTCTCGCCCGACGTCGTCGCCTCGACGAACCTCGACGCCGTCCTCGAGGGGGCGCAGCTCGTCGTGTTCGTCACCCCCGCCCAGCACCTTCGGGAGACCGCGCGGGCCGCCGCGCACGCGATCCCGCGCAAGGCGATCGTGGCGGTCGCCTCCAAGGGCATCGAGGAGGGACGGCTCGCGCTCATGAGCGAGGTCGCGCAGGAGATGTTGCCGCAGGTCGGCCCCGAGCGGCTCGCCTTCCTGTCGGGGCCGACCTTCGCGCGCGAGGTCGCGGCGGGGCTTCCGACGGACGTGGTGGCCGCCTCGGTCGGCATGAAGGCCGCCCGGAAACTCCAGCCGTGGCTGCACTCGCCCACCTTCCGCGTCTACTCGAGCGACGACCCGGTCGGGGTCGAGGTCGGCGGGGCGATGAAGAACGTGATCGCGGTCGCGGCCGGCGCCTGCGACGGCCTCTCGCTCGGCAACAACGCACGCGCGGCGCTCATCACGCGCGGCCTCGCCGAGATGACGCGACTCGGCGTGGCCCTCGGAGCGAACCCGCTCACGTTCCTCGGCCTCGCCGGCGTGGGCGACCTCGTGCTCACCTGCACGGGCGACCAGTCGCGCAACCGGACGCTCGGCATGAAGGTCGCGGCCGGCTTCGACGCCGAGACCTGGCTCCGCACCCAGCACACGGTCGCCGAGGGCTACCCGACCGCGGTCGCCGCGCGGGACCTCGCCCGCAAGCTCGGCGTCGAGATGCCGATCACCGAGCAGGTCTTCAACGTGCTCCACCGCAAGATCTCGATCCTCGATGCGCTGAAGCGCCTGCTCGAGCGCGAGTTCAAGGACGAGTTGCGCGGGATCCGCCGCGGTGGGCGAACCGGGAAGTCGAACGGGACCTCGATCCCGACCCGGAAGGTCGCGACCGGGCGGGGAGCCGGGTCGAAGCGCCCCACGGCGAAGAAGGTCGTCGCGACGAGCAGGAAGGGCTCGCCGAAGCCGAAGCGCTCCTCCCGCGGCTGATCCCCGATCGGTCGCGCGCATCGCGACGGATCCGGGCCCCGAAACGGAGCCGCCGCGGGGGCCCTTCGGCCCGCCGCGGCGGCTCGGTGAACGCCGGAGAGCGCGGACGCCTACTCGTGCAGGCCGCCCCCGCGGTGCAACTGGAAGTCCGGGTAGGCGAGCGTGCCCATCTCGCCGATGTCCTGGCCCTCGATCTCGATCTCCTCGGAGACGCGCAGCGGGGTGATCGCGTCGCTCAGCTTGAACCAGACGTAGGCCATCGCGGCGCCGAACACGACGAGCACGGCCGCGTTGATCAACTGCATCACGAACTGACCGGGGTCGCCATAGAGGAGGCCCCGGACGCCGTCCGAACCGTAGGCCTTCACGAACTCCTCCCGCACGACTCCGTTCCAGCCGGCTCCGTACTGTCCGTTCGCGAAGAGGCCGAGCGAGAGGACGCCCCACAGCCCGTTCGTCCCGTGGACGGAGATCGCCCCGCACGGGTCGTCGATGCCGCGGTTCTCGAAGAAGAAGACCGAAAGGATCACGAGCACTCCCGCGATGCCCCCGATCACCGCCGCGGCCCACGGATCGACGAAGGCACAAGGCGCCGTGATCGCGACCAGGCCGGCGAGCATGCCGTTGCAGAGCATCGTCGGGTCGGGCTTCAGGCCCTTGGCCTGGAGGGTGAGCATCGCCGTGATGGCGGCGACGATTCCGGCCAGCATCGTGTTCACGACCACGAAGCTGATGCGGAGATCGGTTCCCGCGAGCGTCGAGCCGGGGTTGAACCCGAACCAGCCGAAGGCGAGGATGAACGTGCCCGCGACGACGATGTTCACGTTGTGGGCCGGGATCGCCTGGGGTCGGCCCTTCACGAACTTGCCGATGCGGGGTCCGATGATCATCGCCCCGACGAGGCCGATGACCCCGCCCATCGCGTGGACGACGCCCGAACCCGCGAAGTCGACCGCTCCGTGGCCGAGCCCCCAGTTGAGACCGCCCTGGGCGAGGAACCCGCCGCCCCAGACCCAATTCGCGTAGAGGCAGTAAGGCAACGCGACCCAGAGCGCGTAGATGCAGAAGTTCTTCCACGCCCAGCGCTCCGCCATCGCACCGGTCGGAATCGTCGCGGTCGTGTCCATGAAGACCATCATGAAGAAGAACATCGCCATGACGCTCACGTCGCCGACGCCCGAGAGGAACCAGCCCTTCAACCCGATCAGGCCGTACGTGTAGACGCCGGTCGCGGCGCCCGCGGCGTCGGTCGCGGCCCCGAGTCCCCATCCGCTGTTCAGCACCGAGAGACCGGGGCCGAGAGCGGGGTACCAGCCCGGCGGCACCGGGCCGTTCCACCAGTTCCCCCACCCGATCGCGAAGCCGTAGGCCCAGAAGGCGAGACAGCCGAGCGGGTAGACCATGAAGTTCATCGCGGAGACGTGCGCCGCGTTCTTGGCCCGGCAGAGCCCGGTCTCGACGAGCATGAACCCGGTCTGCATGAACATCACGAGGAATCCCGAGATGAGCATCCAGACGAAGTTGATCGAGTAGAGATTGTGGACCATGCGGTCGTAGACGTCGGCGGCCGACATCCCGCCCGGCACGTCGCCCTTGCCGTCTCCGGCCGGGGTCGCCCAGGTGCCCGCCGCCGCGCCCGTGGGGTCGGGCCACGCCGGCTTCGCCGGATCGTTGGTCGCCGTGAAGTAGGCCGGGAGCTGTGGTGCGTCGTCCGCGCGGACCGGCTGCGCCGGACTCACCGCTCCGACGACGATCGCGCCGAGGACCAACAGCCACATCCATCTCTCTCGCAGTTTCATGCGACTCTCCTGGCGCCCGAGGGCGCGTGATCGGATCCGGGGCGGCGCCGCGCGCTCTTCGCGCACGAACCGGACCCGGGAATCCGTGGTGCTTGAGCCAGGCGCGAGACGGCGTGGCCGCTCAGCGCGAGGCCGGCAGGTCGAGGCCGAGGCGCGCGCAGAGGCGTACCAGGTCCCCGGGGGGAGGCGAGGTGACGACGAGCCGCGGACGCTCCGGCGTCGGAGCGAGCGCGATCGTCCACGAGTGCAGTGCGAGTCTCGAGTCCGGCGTCGCCGGCGGCGGGGCGTAACGCGTCTCCCCGACGACGGGCAGTCCGACGTGCGCGAGATGAATCCGCACCTGGTGCGTGCGACCGGTCGCGAGCGAGGCCCGCACGAGGCAGGCGTCCCGGCTCGACGCGATCACGCGGACGTCCGTTCGCGAGGGCCGCCCCCGCGACGAGACCGAGAGCTCCGAACCCCGAGCCGTCTCTCGACGGCCGATCGGCTCTCGGATCGAGCGGGCGGTGAAATCCGGCGTCCCGCGACACACGGCGAGGTAGATCTTGCGTCCGAGCGGCGGGCGCATCCGGCGCACCGTGGGTTCGACGAGCGACTTGCGGGCGGCGAACAGGATCACCCCCGAGGTCTCCGCGTCGAGCTGGTGGATCGCCCAGACCGGCCGACCGCGCGCCTGCTCGAGTCGCCATTGGAGGCAGCCCGGATCCTCGAGCGTCCTCCCCGTGGACGGAAGCCCTGCGGGCTTGTCCACGACGATCAGCCCGTCCTGCTCGAGGAGGACCACCGGCGGACCCGCTTCCATGAAACGCTTCTGCCCCGCGGGGCAGCGACACGCCACCCGGGTGACCGGCGGGGGTTTCCGGGGTTCGCGTCATCGGCTCAGACTCCGGCTCCGGGACGCGCGGGACGGCGCAGGACCAGGAACGAAGCGACCGCCGCCCCGGCGAGCACCGGGAGAAGCGGCGCCGAGAGCAGCGCGAGCGTCGGGACCGCGAGAGCGATCGCGCCGACGAGCGAGCGGGTGGTCATCTCCTTCATCGCAGGTTCCTCACACCGCGGTCGCGCCGCGTTCCCCGGTTCGGATGCGGACGGCGTCATCGATGTCGACGACGAAGATCTTCCCGTCGCCGATCCGCCCGGTGCAGGCAGCGCGGCGGATCGCGCCCGTCACTTCCGCGACCTGCGATTCCTCCACCAGCATCTCGACCTTCAGTTTCGGCACGAAGTCGACCACGTACTCGGTGCCTCGGTGGATCTCGCCGTGC
>JAGWVP010000683.1 GCA_018970825.1 bacterium
CGCGTGCTCGGGCCGGTGCTGCGCCGCGACGACGATCTCGCGGACGAACTCGCCCGGGAGCTCGACGCGTTCGGGGGGCGTCACGCTTCGTGCTCCGTCGTGCGCTGGCTCCCCGACGGCGAAGCGACGACCGACCTGCCCGCGACCGAACCGCTCGCGACCTGGACGCTCCCGGTGAGTCGCGAGGACGACCGGGCGATCCGCGCGGTCGCGCTCGGCGCCCGGGAGTCCGCGGACGGCCCTCTCGCCTGGCGCATCGCGCACCGGCCCCCTGCAGCGCGGAAAGAGGCCCGACTCGACGCGAGGCAGGTCCGCGCCCTGCTCGACCTCGCGCTCGATCGGGACGACGGGGCGTCGCGCACTCTCGCCGAGTGGGCCCGCTTCCTCGATGCCTTGCTCGCGCGCCTCTCGCCCGGGGCGATGGACGCGCTCCCGCCGGAGGCGCCTGTCGCTGCGATCGGCCTCCGGGTCGCGGTTGCGGGGGATCGGGCGGCACCGTCCGCGCCGGTCGCGACGCTCTCCCGCGAGGAGCCGACGTCCGGCGCGTCGAGCGGTGCCCCGCGGGTTCCGCGCCAGCTCGCCCTCGAACTCGGGGTCCCGGGCGCCGCGCGGGCCCAGCCCGCCCGGGTGTCGGCCGCCCCGGCCGAGGACCCCTTGCGAGTCCTCCCCTCGCCCGCGGCAGGTTGACTGCCCCCCGGGGCTCCTCTACCTCGCGAGAAGGCGGGCGAATCGCGTCAACGGGCCCGGACCTGCCGGGCGCGGCCACGCGACCGGAACCCATGAGCACGCAATCCCTCGAAGTCGCCTCGAACGCGGCCGGGAACGCACCCGTCGCCGCCTGGCGCCCGCCGAGCGCCGCCGAAGCCCTGCGCGGGCTCTCGGCCCGGGGCGAAGAGCTCGACGATCTCCTCGGTCGCGCGCGCGCGCTGCGCGACGCCGGCAAGGGCCGCACCGTGACCTACTCGCGCAAGGCCTTCTTCCCCGTGACGAACCTGTGCCGCGACCGCTGCGCCTACTGCACGTTCCGGCGCGACGAGGGCGAGGACGGCGCCTGGACGATGACGCTCGACGAGGTCGCCGCCTGGTCGTCGCGCGCACGCGCCCTCGGCTGCTGCGAGGCCCTGCTCTGCCTCGGCGACAAGCCCGAGGCCGCGTTCGCCGGCTACCGCCGCTGGCTCGAGGAGGCCGGTCACGCGTCCACGATCTCCTACGTCGCCCGGTGCTGCCGCGTCGCGCTCGACGAGGGCCTCCTGCCCCATTCCAACCCGGGCCTCATGACGCCGGAGGACCTCGCCCTGCTCCGCCCGCTCAACGCGAGCCTCGGGCTCATGATCGAGTCGACGAGCCCGCGGCTGCGCGCCCGCGGCCAGGTCCACTGGTATGCACCCGACAAGGATCCCGCGGCGCGCCTGCGCGTCCTCCGCGACGCCGGCGAACAGCGCATCCCCTTCACCACCGGGCTGCTGCTGGGGATCGGCGAGACCCCGGAGGAGCGCATCGACACGATCCTCGCGATCGCCGACTTGCACGACCGCTTCGGCCATGTGCAGGAGGTGATCGTGCAGAACTTCCGGGCGAAGCCCGAGATTCCGATGGCGACGGCCGACGAGCCGGACGCCCTCGACCTGCAGCGGACCGTCGCGGTCACCCGTCTCCTGCTCGGCCCGGAGATGAACGTGCAGGCCCCGCCGAACCTCTCCGATCCCGAGGCCCTGCCGGGCCTGCTCGACGCGGGCATCAACGACCTGGGCGGGATCTCGCCGCTCACGCCCGACTACGTGAATCCCGAGGCCCCGTGGCCGCACCTGGGCGCGCTCGCGAAGCGCTGCGACTCCCTGGGCTACCGGCTCGCCGAGCGCCTGCCGGTGTACC